>JBGSVC010000026.1:0-4023 GCA_041753175.1 Planctomycetaceae bacterium | reverse complement strand
TGATGACTTTGGTAACATACAAGGCACGGAGGACACGGAGGGGGGAGAGGGATTAGGCGTTAGGTATTAGGGCTTAGGGGGGAGAGGGTGGGGGGGGGTAAGCGCGGGCGTAGCGGCTCACACGGAGGTTTGGCCTCCCGGAAGAAGGAGAGGAGAGAAAGTGAGGGGAGGGACGACTGGCGTCTGTGAGCGTTGATTAGGCGAAGAGTTCTTTGATGATTTTTCCGTGGACATCCGTGAGACGGAAATCCCGGCCGGCGTAGCGGTATGTCAGGCGGGTGTGGTCTACCCCCAGGGCATAGAGCAATGTGGCGTGGAGGTCGTGCATGTGAACCGGATTTTCGACGGGGGCATAGCCAAAGTCATCGGTTGCGCCATAGGTCAATCCCCGTTTGACGCCCCCACCGGCCATCCACATCGTGAAGGCCTGTGGATGGTGGTTACGGCCGTCTTTGTTTTCCAGAAACGGCGTGCGTCCGAATTCTGCTCCCCACAAGACGAGAGTCTCATCGAGCAAGCCGCGCTGGTCGAGATCTTCGAGGAGTCCGGCGATGGGGCGGTCGACCTTGGCGCATTCTTCGATTGTTCCTTCTTCGAC
Organism: Planctomycetaceae bacterium; assembly: GCA_041753175.1. GTDB lineage: Bacteria > Planctomycetota > Planctomycetia > Planctomycetales > Planctomycetaceae > SXPC01. Next base: position 3,425 of record JBGSVC010000026.1, on the reverse strand, counting down.
CTGCTTATGGTGGTCCCAGGTGTAGTTGGTTGAGACTTGAATATAGCGTACGCCTGATTCGGCGAATTTCCGGGCGAGCAAACATTGTCGTCCGAAGTTGTCAGTGGGCTTTTCGTCGATGCCATACATTTTCCAGGTCTGTTTGGATTCCGATTCCAAACTCATCAGTGCTGGCATGGTGGCCTGCATCCGAAAGGCGAGTTCGTAATTGGAAATCATCCCCTCGATATTGGGATCATGACCGGCGGACTGGAGATGCTGAGTGTTGAGAGATTGAATTAAATCCAACTGTTGGCGTTGCGTGCTGACATCCAGATGATGATTTTTCAAGTTGCTGATGATTGCCTCGGAGATTGGAGTTTCAGCCGACCCAATGGCGGTTCCCTGATGCGAGGCTGGCAGAAAGGCACTGCCATAATTTTGCACGCCGCCATGCCCGCGGGGTGGGGAGATCGTGATGAATGCTGGGAGGCTTTCGGATTCACATCCCAGTCCATAACTGACCCAGGCTCCCATACTGGGGCGTACCAGATTTCCCTGCCCGGTGTGCAAGCGCAACAAAGCCTCGCCGTGAGCATTTCCTTCGGTATGCATGGAGCGAATCATGCAGAGTTTATCGGCATGTCTGGCCAGTTCGGGGAGATGGTTATTCATCCAGATGCCCCCATCGCCGAATTGAGAAAACTTAAAGGGGGAGCCCAACAAGGGGCCTGATTTTTTGATCGGGCGTCCGATATCTGCTTGTGTCAATTCACGACCGGCATCCTGATTCAACCGTGGTTTGGGGTCAAACATATCGACATGACTGGGGCCTCCCCACATGAACAAAAAGATGATGCGTTTGGCCTTGGGGGCAAAATGCAGAGGGACTGCACCGAGGCTTTGAGCGGGCTTTTGCTCGGCGAAACAGCGCTCAGCGGCCAGTGCAGAGAGGGCAACTGATCCAAATCCTGCGGCACTGGTTTTGAGCCAGTCGCGTCGACTCCAGGTAGAGGCAAACTGATGACAACTCATCGGAGGAATCACTTTCCGTGGGGAGGTGTTAGTTCAGAATTTGAAATCGGCTGGATGCAAACAACGCATGACAAACCATTTTCCAGGCATCGTATCGAGTGTCTGGTGGAGTTTGTTCATCCTTGTCGCGGGGGGTGTTTTCCAACTGCCGGGCGTTTAGATACGAGAGGATCGCCGATCGTTCTTCCGGGGTGGGTGCGGTTAGAAAGAGTTGATCATAGATCACTGTGAGCAATTCATCGTCGGATGAAGATTTGAATTCCGACAACAAACGCGACGCGGTCAGACCAGCGGCATCCATCACTGATTGATCGTTGAGCAGAAACAAGCCCTGCATGGGAACCATGGTGTTGGCACGCAGACCGGTGGTGACTGAGGGGTCTGCAAAATCAAAGACGTTGAGAATTTCGGGGAGATCGTTGCGAATCACAGGCAGGTAAAGGGAACGACAGACAAAGTCTTCCCGTCGACGATTCTTATTGGCACCGACACCTGTTGCCTGGTCTCCCAGATAATCAACGGTGGAATCGACAGGCTGGAGGTCAAGGGTCCCCGCAGCAGCGAGCATGGCATCTCGCAATGATTCGGGATCAAGGCGTCTTCTGTGTGCCCTCCACAACCAGCGATTATCGGGATCAACGACCAATGCTTCTTCATCGAGGTCACTGGAGATGGCAAATGCCTGGGACAACACGATCTGTCTGACCAGAGATTTCGTTGACCAGCCCGACTCAATTAGTTCACAGGCCAGGAAGTCGAGTAATTCAGGATGTGAGGGAGCCTCTCCGGTGCGTCCGAAGTTGTCGACGGTCCTGACGATTCCGCGTCCCATGGTGTATTGCCAGATTCGATTTGCGTAGACGCGGGCGGCCAGGTGTCCTGCGCCGCGGTCAGGGTCTGTCAGCCATTGTGCCAGTTCCAATCGGCCACTGGTTTTCTCAGGAATTTGAATCGATCCATCGCCGAGGACGGATAAGAACCCACGGGGGACAATCTCTCCTTCGACATCGACCTGACCTGCGAGTCGAATGGCGACGTTGGCTGGTTGTGGATCATCATTGGGGATCATGGCGCGAGGAGGGATGGGGACAGGTTTGGCACGTTTTTCCAACCAACGGTTTCGGGCTTTCTGAGCAGCGATACGCTCAGAGAGGGGCAAGGTCAGGTCGCCAATTTCATCGCAGACGGCGAAGGCATTTTTCCGGATGACATCATCCACACCTTCGTCGTCATTGTCTTCCAGAAACGTCAAGACATCTTTGCCGTCTTTGACGTCATCGCGAATTTTTTTGAAGTCTTTCCAGTATTGTTCGTAGATCTCATTTTGCATCTCTCCACAATATCCGAGGCCTTCCAGGGTCTCCATGTGTCGCTGCGTGTTGAGCATGAAACGATCCTGCAAGACACGTGTGGAGGTCATGATCCCGACCAAGGCATAGTAGTCTGCGGTGGGAATGGGGTCGAACTTATGATCGTGACAACGTGCGCAGCCGAGCGTTTGTCCGAGGATGGCTTTGCCGATCGTGTCGATCTGTTCGTCGGCGACATCAAAGACTTGCTGAGGTGAAGTTCCGTTTAAGAGATTTTTAGGGCCCAATGATAAAAAGCCTGCAGCGATCCGCTGTTGATCGCGCTGTTCGATTGAATCATAGGGTAACAGATCTCCCGCGATTTGTTCGGTCAGAAAGCGATTGAAGGGGAGGTCTTTGTTGACGGCATCGATGACCCAGTTGCGATAGCGCCAGGCCTCACGAAACAGAAAGTTTTCTGACATGCCATTGGAATCAGAATAGCGAGCCAGATCGAGCCAGTGACGTCCCCATCGTTCGCCGAAATGTCGAGAGGCGAGGAGGTCGTCGACGAGATGTTCGTAGGCCTGCGGATGGGGATCATTGAGAAACGCCTGTGCCTGTTCGGGTGTGGGCGGCAATCCGGTGAGGACAAAATAGAGGCGACGCAGAAGAGTCTGTTTGTCGGCCACAGGAGCGGGTTTCAAGCCGACGTTGTCAAGAGCGGCGCGTACAAACTGATCCGTGGGGTGGAGCGTCCCATGTTTATCCAGATGGGGAACATTCAACTGGGGAATGTTAGGCTTAGTCAGTGGCAGGAATGCCCAATGCTCTCTGCCAGCAACGGGATCAGAGGGATTGATAAATTCTTTGGCGAGCGGAGTGCCGGAGACGCGCGGGTCTGGGGCGCCCATCTTGATCCACTCTTCAAATCTGGCGACGACGTCGGGGTCGAGGGGTTTGACGGGTGGCATTTGAAAATCTTCGTCATGATATCGAATGGCTTTGACAACCAGACTCCCTTCGACATCTCCTGGGACAATGGCGTCTCCTCGATCGCCACCAGCCTGCCAACCGGCTTTCGAATCCAGGAGGAGATTACCTTCTTTGACGCCGGATGCT
>JBGSVC010000025.1:0-3074 GCA_041753175.1 Planctomycetaceae bacterium | reverse complement strand
GACCCCTCGGAGTGGGCTTTAGCGACATCTGTAAACGATTTGCCGCTTTGCAATTCGCTGATAATGGTCTTGATGACTTCTGAAGATCCGGTTTTGCCGCCGTGGGCCGCATGGTAGACAGTCAACTCACGCCAGGTGGCTTGCGCAGGATACTCATAGTCAGAGATGTGATTGTTGTAATATTCCAGGAGTTCGGAACGACTGTAAACTTTGGGTTCTTTCGCGTGCATGGCGAGATATTGAAATGCCAGTTGCTGAGAGCCAAATGCATTACGCAGACTGGCCAGCGACGTTCCCTGTTTTTTCAATTGTTGTTCCAACTCTTCCGGTCCAGCCAGGCCATTCTTTTTGACCATGTCTTCCATCTGTTCCTGAAAGGCTTTATCGAGTTGCTCGTTGATGCCTTCCAGTTGCTCTTTTTTCAGATCCTGCTTGATCGTTTGTGCCAGAAGATTTCGTTCAATTTGATTCGGGAGATCCTTTTTCAACAAGCCTTTTCGCAGTTGGGCAAACTGATCGGGTGTGGCTCGTTGCTTGGCGACTGCCAATTGGGCTCCATATTTCTCTAAAATATCACTGGCCAGAATCGGCTTGCCGTTAACTGTCGCGACGACTTCAGTATCTTCGAATACGGCGGCTGCCGACGTGCTCGAATCAGACTCTTCAAACTTGACCAACTTGATGCTGTTGTCTGTATCGACTTCAGGATTGATCTGGGCATAGTTCCTGCGGTCTGCAGCGAGGTCTGCAGCCGACACACGAGGTGGGGCAGGACCGACGACCGGATTCTCAATCGAGACCGATTTGAAACTATGGCAACCGCAGGCGGCCGTCATCAACACAAAGGCAAACACAACTCCCGTCCATTGATGCAAACAAACGCGTCGCTGCTGGCAGGACGTTTTCATTGGCAAAAGATGGAGTGTCAGTTGTGGCATCGACAGTCTTTTCTGACCGGACAGGAAGTGAAGCGTGACGTCTGTTTCCCCTTATCAAAATGGGAAACAGTTTTCTTGGGTTAGAAAGCAAGAAACACGAGGCAAAAGATGCCCGGAGTATCTCGATTCGATCAGGCTTATACCCCAGCAGGAAAGATCAACGCAACACGGTTTTCAGAAATTCGATAAGTACAGCCGTACTCTGGTAATTCTTACGATCGACATATGCCTGTCGATCATTGACGACTTTCACAGGAGGTGCCCCTTTGGGAAGCTTACGAGACGCCAGTCGCTTGATCGCGTCAATGTGTTGATAGGTCATCACGACAAAGTCATCCTCCAGCCGAATGGTATCGATTGACCATTGCCTTGCGTATACTTCGATTTCCTTAAGGTCCATCATCATAAGGACTTCTGGAGGGATGTTCCCGAAGCGGTCTTCGAGTTCGGCTTTCAGTTCAACCAGTTGCGTGAAGTTACCGACGGCTGAAAACTTTCGATACATTTCAATCTTGGGACGACCCGGAGGAATGTAATTCCCCGGCAGATAAGCGGAGACCGGCAAGTCGACATAGACATGAGGATATTCTCGCAACGGCTGTTTTTTCAATTTGCGGACGGAATTTTCCAGCAATTGGCAATACAGTTCGTAGCCGACCTGCGAGATATGCCCGCTTTGTTCGGTCCCCAGAATATTTCCGGCGCCTCGAATTTCCAGATCACGCATCGAAATCTTGAAACCTGCACCCAGATGGCTGAATTCTTCGATGGCTTTGAGTCGTTTGGCAGCAATCGTCGTTAAGACTTTCCCTTCTTCAACGAGCAAATAACAATAGGCGCGATTTTTGTCACGTCCGACACGCCCACGCAGTTGATGCAGGTCTGCAAGTCCATAGTTTTCTGCCTGATGAATGAAAATCGTATTGGCGTTGGGAATATCCAGGCCACTTTCAATAATCGTCGTCGCGACGAGTACATCTGATTCGCCCGTGACAAAGCTCGTCATATTCATTTCGAGTTCGTCTTCGCTCATCTGTCCATGGACGATCGCAAACGAGGCCTCCGGTACGATGCTGGCGAGTTTGTCTGTGAGCGACTCGATGTCATACACCCGATTATGAACGAAGTAAACCTGCCCACCACGATTGAGTTCACGCACGAACGCTTGTCGGATCAAATGCTCATCCCAACGACACACCCGTGTCTCCACGGGATGGCGGTTGGCAGGTGGAGTCTGCAGATTGGAAATGTCTCTGACACCCAGTAATGATAAATGCAGCGTGCGCGGAATGGGTGTGGCGGAGAGGGTCAGCACGTCGACCTCCAAACGCAGTTTCTTAAGCATGTCTTTGGCTTCCACGCCAAAGCGCTGCTCTTCATCGATGATCAACAGTCCCAGATCTTTGAGGATGACATCTTTTTGCACCAGACGATGCGTGCCAATCACCAGATCGATAATTCCGGCGTCCAGACCTTCAAGAATTTCACGTTGTTCTTTTTTGGTTTTGAAACGCGAGAGGACTTCAATCCGAAAAGGATACTCTGCCATTCTTTGTGTGAACGTGCGGTAATGCTGTTCGGCGAGCACTGTCGTCGGTACAAGCACAACGACCTGTTTGCCGGCATCCATGGCTCGAAAGGCCGCTCTCATTGCGACTTCTGTTTTTCCATAGCCGACATCTCCACAGATCAATCGATCCATTGCCCGCGGGCGCTGCATATCGTCACGGATGGAATCGATAGCCGTCAATTGGTCGGGAGTTTCGTCATAAGGAAAAGCCGCGTTAAATTCATTGACCCAATGGGAATCTGACGGAAAAGGAAACCCGGGAACAGACTCGCGTTTGGCCTGTAATTCGATCATATCCGAAGCCATATCGGCAATGGCGTTGGCGACTTTTTGCTTTTTGGAGTTCCAGGTTGCTGTTCCAAGTTTCGAAAGACGAGGGGTAATGGCTGCTGCGCCGACATATTTTTGAACCAGATGAATCAACGTCGTGGGGACGAAGACTCGCATCCCTTCTGCGAACTCCAGGATCAAATGATCTTCAGCGACGCCCTCTTTATCGACCAGATCCATCCCACAAAATCGGGCGATGCCGTGGGTGATGTGGACGACAAAATCACCCTCGTTGA
>JBGSVC010000024.1:0-10459 GCA_041753175.1 Planctomycetaceae bacterium | reverse complement strand
CCTCTTCGTGAAGAAACAGACCAAACGGGTCTCGAACTTCGTAAGTCCTTGTATAGCAAGGATTTACGAATTTCGAGCCTAGAGAGTATTGTTACGAAGAGGGTTGCGCTCGGGGAGCTAAAATCCGCACAAGTACTTATCCTCAAACGAGTTAACACCCGAGCACCCATTTTAGGGACTCGGGTGTTTTTTGTAAATAGCGTTGTCTCTAAAGTATTTGCGACGAGTGGCCCCCGGTCGCGAGAGTCTCTGTTTTAGGCACATTATTCGGGCATCGAGCGAGAACCGACACGATCCCTTCCGTGTCGCGAAAAACGCTTCCAAAACTCTCGCGCTCTCTGTTTCACAGGGCTCAGGAGTTAACGGGCGGATCCACTACCGCAATCCGTCGTTCCTGCAATGTCTCCCGAAGACGCACTCGAAAGGCAAATCAAGCTTTACCGCAAGTGGTTGGACAAGTGACGACAATGTTGGCACTATAGTTAAATTATGAATAGTAGATTCACGACCTCTGAACGTCATGTCTCTAAGACACTAACCCGTCAGTGGCTTTTGTTGCGAGCATTGTGCGGGTCGCATTTCGGATTGACAGTAAAGGAATTAGCAAGTGAACACGAAGTCAATGACAAGACAATCAGGCGTGATCTTATTCATCTTCGGGAGATCGGTTTTCCTTTACAGGAAACCACTTTTGCACATGGATTAAAACGCTGGCAGTGCCAACCGACAGCGTTGGAAGGACAACTCTCGTTTGACCTCTCTGAAGTCTTGTCGCTGTATCTGAGTCGACGCATGCTGGAACCTCTGGCGGGGACGATGTTCTGGTCGTCACTACGGTCGGCGTTTAAGAAGATCCGGGCGTCGCTGACGGAGGAGGGGATTGCGTATCTGGAGCAACTTCAACAGTTGCTCCATGTTCTACCAGGGCGAGTAAACAACTATGAGGGTCGCGAGCAAATGATCGACGACCTAATGGTCACGATCGAGGAACAGCGCTTTGCCTTGATTCTATATCATTCGCTGAGCGCGACCGAGCCGGTGGAATATGAAGTCGCGCCGTATGGAATGGTCTATGACCGCGGCGCCCTCTATCTGATTGCCAAGTCATCATCTCACGATAGCATCCGCACCTTTAAAATCGACCGGATTCGCGAAGTCGAGTTCAGCCAATTGAGATTTCAGAAACCCAAAGAATTCTGCCTCATCGATTACCACGCCCAAAGCTTCGGCATCTTCCGCGAAGAAAGCCCGGCAGAAGTGGTTGTCATTAAAATCCATCCCGATGCTACCCGACACCTCCAGGAACACCGTTATCACAGCAGTCAGAAAGTGGAACTGAAACGCGATGGCTGGGCACGCGTGACTTTTGAACTAGCCGTCTCGCCAGAGTTCCGCGCCTGGATACTCAGCTTCGGCCCCAAAGCCGTTGTGGTGGAGCCGAAGGGATTGCGGGAGGGGATTCAAAAAGACTTGGAATCAGCCCTGCGAGGCTATGAAACAGCGATTAGGGAGCCAAGCAGAATGAGAAAATAATTGGAGAAGAGGGCCAGCTTGGACATGATTTGTCCAAGGGTGGTTTAGGATGGTGTGATCACGACGAACGACATCTCTGATGGGGGAGTTGATATGGACTTCGATTTGCAGTTTGAGCAGTTGACTGGGTATAAGCCGCTTCCATGGCAGGGGCGACTTCACAAGTTACTGGTACAGGGTGAATTTCCGTCGCAATGTCATCTTCCAACCGGGTTGGGGAAGACTTCTGTCTTGGCTGTGTGGTTGCTCGCATTGGCTGAGCAGGTTTTGGAAAACCGTCCACTGACGATTCCGCGTCGCCTCGTGTATGTCGTCAATCGCCGTACGGTAGTGGATCAGGCGACGAGTGAGGCAGAGAAGCTGCGCAGGTCCTTGTGTGAGAAGCCGGGATTAAAGTCTGTTCGCGAATTGCTTGCCTCATTGAGTAGCCAAGCGACAACTCGAGAAGAACCACTCGCAATCAGTACTATGCGAGGGCAGTTTGCTGACAATGGCGAATGGATGGCTGATCCGGCGAGGCCAGCGATCATTGTGGGGACCGTCGATATGATCGGGAGCCGGTTGTTGTTCTCTGGGTATCGTGTCGGCTTCAAGCATCGTCCTCTCCACGCAGCCTATTTGGGGCAGGATGTGTTGCTCGTGCATGATGAGGCGCATATGGAACAGCCATTTCAGAAATTGATCAACTCGATTACAGAAGAGCAGGCGAAGGAAAAAGAGCCATCAAGGAATGTATCATGCCAAAAGCCTTTTTATGTGATGGCGCTCTCAGCGACTCAGCGGCATGTCAGTCAGGGCGAAGATCTATTTCAGTTAGAGGACGAAGATTTCCAGCACCCCGTCGTCAAGCAGCGACTGCAGGCGACCAAGCAACTCTATTTGCATTCCATTGATGAGAAAGAGAAAGATCTCGTTAAGGTGGCAAGGCAACTGGCGGTGGAAAAGACATTTGAAGATCAAGCCATCCTCGTCTATTTCAGAAAAGTTGATGACATCTTGCAGATGGGGCGTGAGCTAGAGAAAGCAGGTATTCCTACAAATCAAATTTTGACACTCACCGGGACTATCCGCGGTCAGGAACGTGAACAGATCGTGGAGACAAAAGTTTTTCGTCGGTTCATCCACGAATGTCAGGACGAAATGGAATCGGGACGGGTTTTCCTACTCTCGACATCCGCAGGAGAAGTAGGCATCAATATCACTGCTGACCATCTCATCTGCGATTTGACTCCATTTGACAGTATGGCGCAACGATTCGGTCGAGTGAATCGGTTTGGTATCAAGCCAGCACAGATTCATGTGCTTCATCCGACATCATTCGATGCTGAGAATAAAATGATCGGGCAGTTTGAGTTGGCCCGCCAGTCGACATTGAAACTGCTGAGCTCATTGAAGCGTGACGAGGATAATATTCTTTCTGCGTCACCGCACGCTTTAGAGGCAGTCGAAAAGCCACTTCGCGAGAAGGCGTTCACTCCATGTCCTGTCATGAAAGAAACGACAGACGTCCTGCTTGATGCCTGGACAATGACAACTATCAAAGCTCCGCTGCCAGGCCGTCCTCCCGTGGAACAATGGCTCCACGGCGAAGCAACTTGGGAACCGCCACGTACGCAAATTGCCTGGCGAGCCGAAGTCGAATTGGTAGAAAGCGCTTTGTTAGAGAATCAGATTAATCCAGAAGACTTGCTGGAAGCCTATCCTCTGAAAGCGATGGAATTGCTGTCAGATTCAACAGAGCGAGTTCATAAGGAACTGGTCAAGCTGTCGGCCAAACATGGACAAAGCCCAATCTGGCTGATCAGTGATGAGCACAAAATTGAAAGAATGTTACTCGACGACATCACTACTCTGGTTGATGCGAAACGAGCGAAAGTATTACTTGGCGGAGCAACCGTCCTCTTGTCGCCACTTGTTGGCGGCCTCAACTCACAACACATGCTCGATGGAGGAGCGGCAGCAAACATCTTTGAGCATGAAAATCGCTTGCGTGATGCCATCAATGGGCGACAACTTGACATTGCCGATATGTGGATGGTTCATGGCGAACGACAACGCCAGCGAGTCTATCAGAAGTCCGATGACAGTTGGAAACTCAAACTTTCTATTCGATTGAAAACAATCAGCGACGATGAATTGAGCGATACAGATGCCAATGAAGTAGAAAGAACAAATCTCGACGATGGATTATGGAACTGGTATGTCTGCTCTGTCGATGATGCGGATGAATATCGTCAAGAGCCACAAAATCTTGATGAGCATCTCGAGATGACAGAGATCGCGGCGAATGAGCTTGCAACAAGTCTCTCGTTACCTGGGAACATCAAAGACGCCATCGTTCTCGCGGCGCGATTACATGATTTGGGGAAACATCGAGATCTCTGGCAGAAAAGCATTGGGAATTTTCGTTATCAGGATGGAGTCATTCTTGCGAAAAGCGGGGATCGACGTCGGCGAAATCTTTCCGTGACGTATCGTCATGAGTTTGGTTCTCTGCATGATGTGCGGGCACAAAAAGAGTTTCAGGCGTTGGGAGAAGAGTCGCAGGATCTTGTTCTTCATCTGATTGGTGCCCATCATGGGCGTGCGCGACCGCATTTTCCAACGGATCTCGCAGATGGTCGAGATGAATCTTACGATCCGAACTACGTCAGTGCTGCGAACGAGGCATTGGCAAGTCAGATCCCTTCCCGCTTTGCGCGACTGCAGCGGAAGTTTGGTCGTTGGGGGCTGGCCTATCTGGAATCACTGGTCCGTTCGGCGGATATTATTGCATCCAAGTCACTGAAATATGAAAGAACGAAGACGCTGCCAAAACTGGAAATCTCACTCCCACAAAGAACGATTGTTCCTTCATTCAGGAAGTTCGAGCCATCGATTCGCATTGACGTCGATGTCACCAACCCCGGCCAGTTTTTCGCGTGTTGTGGCCTGCTGGAGTTGGCCGACCGATTGTGGCCTGGAGCCGAAGGGTGGTTTGAGGAGAGAGAGTTTTGTGTAGCGTGTGAAGGAACTTTGCCACAGCTACTGAAGTCTCTGACGGAATGTAAGTTTGAACCAGAAGATCCAGAGAACGCGACATCTTCGCCCTTATTGATGAAGGCTCCCTTTAATCTTCGTTTGGACTGGTGGCACGATCAGCTTTCGGGTGGGCGAGATCTCAAGGTTTGGGCTGGCACTATGGAAGGTCTGAGGATCGCCCGCGCGATGCAAGCGACGATGGCATCGCCGCAGTTTGCAACGCCCCAGATTTTCGACATCGGCATGATTGCCTTTGATGCCGACAATTCGTCTAAGAAAGTCGAGCCCTTTTATTTTGACGCTCGACGTGGTCCCAACGCACATTCACGTGATGTTGGTTTCTCGACAAATACTCTCTCGTACACCTCCACCGCCCATCCTGCTGTGGAACTTCTTTGTCTGATTGGATTGCAGCGCCTCACTCCACAAAGAAAAGCCCGCTCACGTCTGTTTCGTTATGCATCTTGGAAACGGCCGATCCCCGCGCAATTGATTCCAGCGGTTGCGCTCGGAGAGTTTCCCACAATGATCGATAAGGTTTTCGAGTTCGAAAACTGGTATCGCACTGGTCAGAAAAAACACAAAGCCTTTCTCCCCGCAGTACCTCTTCTCAACAAAGGAGCAACATGAGTAAGCCCAATGAATTCGACAACTTTCTAGTGCGCACCGGTCCCGCGGCCCTCGTCATTCGAGAACCGTTAATGCCCGTGGAGGGGCCGGACGGAGTTGTCTTCCCTGCGACTTACGCTTCGGGGGATGGCTTTGCCGGTGGCTACAATATTGATGAGTTCGAAGGTGGAAAAAAGAACGTCTGCTTGATCGACAGCGTTGGTTCACAAGCCAATCGGATCGAACCAATTTTCGCAGAGCCTCCTTATGACGAACTTGTCCCTCAACTGAATGTTCAGGCAGGCGAGAAACTTGTCAGTATTCTGAATGCGGGCCATCGTGCGGGAGATGCTATCGTGCGTTGCTCGGAACTGCAGAAGTCGTTGCAGGACGCCTTCAAAGCAGTCCTCAAGAACGACTCTCTTCCCATGGCCAAGCTTGCGCCGACATCACTGGTTTTCGGCGTCTGGGATTCTCGTGATACCCAGGCGAAGATGCCACGTCTGGTCTCCTCGACGATTCGTGCTTTCGATGTGCACCGTCTGCGTCGTTCGGCACAGTTCAACCCGGCAGTCGAATATGAAAACTACGAGCTACTCCCCGAGAAAGAAAAGACAACCGAGAAGGCCTATTCCGAGCGGGGCTTTATCCATGTCCCGGCGACGGGCACCCATGGAGGCGTGATAGCGAACGGTGGGATTCGTCGCGACGCAACCCTTTCACTGGCGGCCCTCAAGCTCATTCGCACAGGTGATCCGGAAAAGACACTGGAACTCCAGAGGTACATTCTCGGGCTCTCGCTGGTTGCGTTCACAGCATTTACCTCCGGCTACCTGCGACAGGGGTGTCTTTTGGTCCGTAATCCGGAGGCTGACTATGAGTTTGTCGAAGTGTTGCCGGATGGCAAACGAACGCCTTCGAAAATTACGCACGATTCAGCACTGAAGTTCGCACAAGCAGCCGCAGAGGCATTTGGGGTCGGTGCTAGTAAGACGGTGAACTTTGATAAAGACCGTGCGATGAAAGACATCAAAGGTGAGGGTGATGTCAAGAAAACCAAAGCAAACAAGAAAAAAAGCAAGTCTGCTGAAACCGAATCTGATAGTCAGGAGGATGGTTAATGTCTCGTTATCTCTGTTTGACGTTCCGTATTCTCGATCAGACATTCCACGGCCGGGAAGATGCCGGTCAATCCGAATGGCCACCATCGCCGCTCCGGGTGTTTCAGAGTCTTGTCAATGCCGCATCTGCGTTGTCAGATGATCGTGATCTGTCCACGGCGAAGTCGTTGCGATCAGCACTGGAGTTCCTGGAGAAGGCCGACCCGCCGATGATCGTTGCACCCACGATGCAAGCAGGGAACTGGCGACGTCACTATGTGCCTGACAATGTCGGTGACACAGTCGCGGGGGCATGGTCACGTGGAAATATCGATGTTGATCTCGCAAGTACCAAAACGGAGAAGGACGCTTGTACGTGTCATCTCACAAATGAAGCGATCCACTATCTGTGGGCAGTCGATCATAACGATCCATCGCTTCCGCTGGAAACTCTGCAACTGATCGCTCACGCCGTGAGTTGCCTGGGATGGGGAATCGATCTGGCGATTGCAGACGCTGTTGTTGTCGACGAGCATCAATTGGCCGAGCTCAATGGGGAGAGATGGAAGCCCTCATCTTCCGCGTCATCTGGTCTTCGAATTCCGCGCGATGGCACTTTACATGCCGTGTTGAGTCGTCACCAGAGTTTTTTAAATCGTATAAAACTTGACGCCACGGGAGGTGGCTATTTTCAGCCTGTTCCACCGTTGCAGCGATATCTCAAGGTCGCTTACCAGCGACAGTCAGAGTTCGCACCCGCCGTTTACGCCGCCTTTACCCTCCTCAAGCCAGATGCTACTGGCTTTAGAGCCTTTGACACCGTTCGACGGGCCACTGTTGTTGCAGGGATGATGCGGCATGCCACGAGTGAGCGTTATCGGCAAAGTGAGTCGGGTGATGAGGTCGATGCGTTTACGCAGCATTGCATCCTGGGGCACGGCGAAGGGCAGGACGAGTCAGTGCATCGTCCCGTTCTCGAAGGTCAGCGATTCTGTTATCTGCCGCTGCCAACGATTGAATTTCGAGGGAAAGAAAAAGCCAACGTCGTCGGGAGCGTGCGTCGCGTCCTCGTGATGGCCAAAGATGCTCAACTGGCTGATCGCGTGTTGGCACTGCGTCGGGATCTGATTGGCGTTGACCTTTACGAAGAGACATCTCTCTCGCAGACTGATTCGTCACCGATCGCGATGCTCTCGCACCTGCACTCTGGCGACTACGTACTTCAGCAATACCTGGGAACTCACAAGGACTGCGACCCGACCTGCTGGGCAACCGTCACTCCGGTGATCTTACCGGGATATGATGATAACAAGCCCGGCAAGGCAGACAAGCTGCTGCGGACGTCAATGCTTCAAGCAGGGCTTGATCCCACGCTGGTCAAGATGGCAAGCATTGAATTGAGAAAGTCAGGCTTCTGGCCGGGAACCGATCTGTCCTCTCGCTATTTCGTCACACGCCATCTCCAAAAATATCCTCGCTATCATGTTCAGATTCGCTTCTTTGACGAAACAGGAGATCCCGTCTCGATCACTGGACCTTTATCATTGGGGGGCGGGCGGTTCAATGGGATGGGGCTCTTTGCAGCACGACCGAAGTACCAGGACGGTGACATGATCAATCCAGCATAAAGATCAAAACTGCTCCAGCGCTTTCGTCTCTTAAGCGTTTCTGTGACTCAAGACTTTTCTAATTTTCTCATGGAGATTTTCACCAGGGATGACCATCGATGTCTCATCGGAACCGGTTGACGACTGAGTCAGAGACCCCGATGTTTTTGAAATCACGCTGCCTGGTTTGGTGATGTGATCTGCAGGTTGAACTGTGACCTTGCTTTCATCTGAGACCCTGAACACTCCCTCACACGATTTAACCTTTGAACTGATCCCGCTCCCCCAGCCCGACAGCGACATTCCGCTCATTCCTGTGCGGATGCTCAATGAATTCACCTACTGTCCAAGACTTGGTTATCTTGAGTGGGTGCAAGGAGAATGGGCCGAGAATCTGGAAACAATGCAGGGAACCTTCGGCCATCGCAACGTTGACAAAGCCGATCGCAAGGAAATTGTCAGTCCGGCTGAGTCGAACCAGCCTGATGAGTGTGAAGCTGTTAGCCCGGAAATCGTGCATGCCCGCTCGATCCAGCTCTCGTCATTGAAAGAAGGGATCACTGCGAAACTTGATCTTTTAGAACTGGAGGGTCATGTAGCGACGCCAGTCGATTATAAACGTGGCAAGATCCCGGACATTCCTGAAGGAGTCTACGAGCCGGAGCGAGTTCAGTTGTGTGCCCAGGGGCTGATTCTCAGAGACGCAGGCTACACCGTCAATGAAGGCATCATCTATTACATCGGTTCTCGCAGGAGAGTCGTTGTCCCGTTTGACGAGGCACTGGTCGTCAGGACGCGTCAACTGATTGCTGACTTCAAGTCGACAACGTCAGCGGGGCATTGTCCACCGCCACTGATCGATAGTCCGAAATGCCCGCGCTGTTCCCTCGTCGGTATCTGCCTGCCTGATGAAGTCAATCTTCTCTCTCGGATCAGTTCGACACATGATCTTGAGATGGACTCCACGGACGAGACGCCTTCTACATCTGTCAAAGAGAACCGTGATGGTTTGCGACGGTTGCTTGCGTCAAAGAATCTGTCATTGCCACTGTATGTCCAGAAACAGGGGGCTTATGTTGGCAAGTCTGGCGACCGAATCAATATCAAGTACAAGGATGAGAAACTTAACGATGTTCGATTGATCGATGTCTCACAATTGTGTCTTTATGGCAATGTCTCGATCTCAGCACCAGCAATGAAGGAACTCCTCACGAGGAACATTCCGATCTGCCACTTCACTTATGGAGGCTGGTTCTACGGCATCTCCAGCGGTTTGGTACATAAGAACGTCGAACTGAGGATCAAGCAGTACAATGCAGCGTCCTCTCCGCTTCTTGCTCTGGAGGTTTCGCGTCAGCTCATTGCAGGAAAGATCAAGAACTCGCGGACCATCCTGCGCCGACACCTGGGACAGGCGGATGCTCCGGTTCTCAAGAAACTGGCCGACTATTACAAGCGGGTCTTTCGAGTCGACAATCTTGACTCATTGCGCGGGATCGAAGGGATGGCTGCCAAAGAGTATTTTGCTAACTTCTTTCCACTCATCGCGGGGGCCAGCCAGATGGCAGTCGAGCATCGAAACCGCAGGCCGCCGACGGACCCGATCAATGCCGTTTTGTCGTTCGTCTACAGTCTGCTCACCAAAGAACTCACGATTGCGGCTCAATCCGTGGGGTTTGATCCAATGCTCGGCTTTCTCCATACGCCACGCTATGGGCGACCATCACTGGCGCTTGATTTGGCTGAGGAGTTTCGTCCGCTCATTGCAGACTCAGTGACGTTGATGGTTTTCAATAATGGGGAAGTGAATGAATCATCGTTTATCAAGCGTGCAGGAGCCGTCGCGATGACGGATGCTGCCAGAAAGAGCGTCCTGGCGAACTTCGAACGGCGTATGGATTCCGAAATCACCCATCCGATCTTCGGCTATAAGCTGAGTTACCGACGTGTTCTGGAAGTTCAAACGCGTTTACTGGCTCGTCATCTGATGGGTGAGCTTCCCCACTATCCGAATTTCTGTACGCGCTGACGATTCCCAGTTCGCTATTGAAAGTGACCTGCCCATGAGACATGTGTTTTTGATTGCCTACGACATCATCTGCCCGAAGCGTTACCGAAAGATCTACAAATCGATGTGTGGTGCTGGAGAGCCGCTGCAATATTCGGTGTTTCGCTGTGAGCTTTCGATGAGTGAACTTCAAATGTTTCAATCCGAACTTTGGCCGTTGCTCAATTTGGAGGAAGATCGTATCATGATTGTTGATTTGGGGCCGGTCGCCGGTCGTGGAGCCGAGAGCATCGAATTTTGGGGACAGCCACTGGTAATCACACACGAACACGAGGCAACGATCGTTTAAAAAATTTTCGTTGGACCGCCGTTCGAGAGGTCGATTGCCGTGAAAACCCCCGTGAGCCCTCGCATTCCTAAACAGTTGTTTGACAATCAGTTAGTGATCGACATGGTTAAGATATACCTTGACGCCAGCGATTTCGCACGAGCTCTCGCAAATGACCATCGAAGTCGAATGGGAGCAACGAGTTGGAACGCGGGCGGTTTTCCGCTCAGTAATTGAGCGGCCACATTGAAGC
>JBGSVC010000023.1:0-1905 GCA_041753175.1 Planctomycetaceae bacterium | reverse complement strand
GACGCCTGCCGGAGGGCTTGGGGTTGATCATCGGACATCCCACCTGGCAAAATGTGGAAGGTCCGTTCCCGGCCAACGCAGCGAGCTTGCTTTATAAGGGAGAGGTCGTCGCGACGATCCATAAAACATTACTTCCCAATTATGATGTCTTCGATGAACGGCGCTACTTCACCCCGTCACGCGCGACCACCCTGATGGAATTCTGTGGTCTGAAACTGGGGGTCCATATCTGTGAAGATGCCTGGCATGGCGAACCGGAAACCAACTACCACGCCGGCTCAACCCTCCAGGCTGATCCCGTCAGACAACTCTGTCAGATGCAGCCTGACTTGTTAATCAATATCTCCGCATCACCGTTTGAAGTTGATAAACTGGAACGACGAATCGGCCTGGCACGGCGTCACACCGAACGCGCTGGCGTGCCGTATGTGTTTGTCAATCAAGTCGGCGGAAACGACGACCTCGTCTTCGATGGTCAGAGTTTCGTGCTCAACTCTCAGGGCAATGTTGTTTTATCTCTCAATCGTTTCAGCACGGATCTGGCGTTCTTCGATTTGGATTCCGCTCATGGAACCGTGTCACTTGCCGAAAGTGATCGAGAGCCCATCCCGACTGCGCAACCACGTGAAGCCGATTTGCTCGATGCCTTAATTCTTGGTTTGAAAGACTACACGCTCAAAACAGGTTTTACGGATTGTGTTTTGGGTCTCTCGGGCGGGATCGATTCTGCACTGGCGGCATATATCGCTTCGGTCGCCCTCGGGCCCGAACATGTCCATTGCCTCCTCATGCCTTCAAGGCATAGCAGCGATCACTCGATTCGTGATGCCCTTGATCTGGCTGAGAATTTGAAACTGGATGCCAAAGTCGTCTCCATCGATGAGATTCATAAAGCCTATGAACAGACAGAAGTGGTCTGCGAAGATCTCTCATCGGAACCCGGAGGCCTGGCCGACCAGAATTTGCAGGCTCGTATTCGTGGTGCCCTGGTTATGATCCGCAGCAATCGTCATCACTGGATGGCATTGGCTACGGGGAACAAAAGCGAACTGGCAGTAGGCTATTGTACTCTCTACGGCGATATGGCCGGTGGCTTTGCGGTCTTATGTGACCTGTTCAAAAAAGATGTCTACGCCTTGTGCAAATACATCAATAAAACTCGTGAACAGCGAACCGTTATTCCTGAGCACATCATCATGAAAGCGCCCAGTGCCGAGTTGGCACCCAATCAATTCGATCAAGACAGCCTTCCTCCCTATCCGACTCTCGACGGAATTCTTGAAGCATTGATCGAGCAGGATGCCTGTGCCGAAGATTTGTATGAAGCGTTTGATCCCCAGATTGTCCAATGGGTTTTACGAAAACTTGATCAAAACGAATTCAAGCGTCGTCAAATGCCCCCCGGCATCAAGCTGACACCCAAAGCTTTCGGAGTGGGCCGACGCATGCCGATGGCTTCACGCTATCGCCTCCGTGATCCGGAAGAAACGTCTTCTCGTTGATTCGGTGAACTTGTAGGAGTTGAGTTCACACCGAGAACATGCGATAAACGCATTCTGCAGAGGTTCGTTGTGTCTTCGCTGACTTCCGTTCCCAACACAAACATGTTCGTCTGGTTATTGCCAGAATCGTTATATTTCCTTCAGGTTGTGATGCATCATGAGTGACGAATTTTCCGAATCCCATTCCCGAACAAACCGATTGCCTGCTCAGGAACCGTTGGTTGAACAAGTCATCGATCGCATTGAATCCCTGACTCTCGATGCCCATGAAAAGAAAAAACCTCTGGAACTGGCGCCGTATCGAGATCAACTCTTCGAGTTGTTTGTGATGGCCGAAGGTGGGGGATATCTGGATGATGAGGAAGAAGGCCCGTTGACGGCCGATGAGATTTGCAAGCATCTG
>JBGSVC010000022.1:0-7577 GCA_041753175.1 Planctomycetaceae bacterium | reverse complement strand
CGGTCGTGATTTCGCTCCAGGTGGGTGTTCCTTCCGAGCCCGTGTTGCGATAAAGTTTTTTGGCGTAGCCGCGAACAACGACTGATGACATGGTTTATCCTTTGGCGTAAGCCTCTTGAAAATAAAATGGTAGTTTTGGTTCTGTTGCTTCGAGCGCTGGCCCCATGTAAGGACGTGGTTCGTAAACAGCGTCTCGACCAGTTCGCGAATTGAATCGCTTGCCGCCGAATTCATGGAGTGCGGGCAGGGTTTGGCCGCCCTTCCGGCTTGAGCCATTGAGCAAGCTCGGCCCAATCACGACGGAATTTGTCGCGCTATCGAGCCCGAAGAAAATAAGATCCCGTAATCGCCCGACGTGTGCATGCGGTGGCTTTCCGGGTGAACTGGCCCCCTTGTGTCGACGCATCGACCGCTTGGCCGTGAGGCGAACAACGGCGCCGGCTTTCCTGAGGTAACGCAATTCCGCCCGATGCAAGCGGTCAATGATCGGCTTGCGATCAAAGAATTGTGTCACGCGAACACTGACAAGGTTGTCGTGATTGCCAGCGTTATTCCCGGCAAATGTGCCCACTCCTATGCCCGCAACCATCATCGCACCCCCTCAAATTCGAGTTCAAGAATTGAGAGGAATTGATTTTGAGTTCGCAAAAGTGTGGGGTCGTAAAATGGTTTGAATCGAAATCCTTCACAGGTCACAACGCAGATGTCTTCGAGTTCGATTGCCGCGTTGCGAAACAGCGCTTCAATCATTCCCATCGTCTGTTTGAGTCGCTGCTCGTCCTGGGGCGAGGCGACCAGTTGCTGCAGGCAAATGTGAATGGGAAACGTCTCCAGAAACGAGGAGCGATCTTCACGCACCCCTTCGGGATTGTCACACGCCACGCTGACGATGGCCTGCTTGAGGTCATCGCGGTTGGTCGTGATCTGATCAGTGGCCTGAATGCGGCTCGGCTCGATTGTGACCGGCAGGGAATTGACGTGTGCCTGCAGTTCCCCGACAACCGCCTGCATTAAGGCCTCAGTCACTACGGCAATCGTCATGGGGTGATCCCCTGGTACTTGGTGTGGATGCGGTAGACTTCGCGGTAGAGGTCGGACCATTGCCACGGTGGTTCGCTACTCCGGCGCGGCAGGACTTCGTAAAGCTGGGACTGGTTGTTTTCGGTGATACGAATCTGGTCACCCTTGGCAGGGACGATGGACTCTCCCTCGAGGACCAGGTCGGCGACGCGAATCAGAAAATCCCGCTCTTCGTAGCTGGTCCCAAATGTCTCCACCTCGTCTTCATGGCGGTCACGTTTGCCGATGATGGCCTTGACAACCACCTCCCCTGCTCCGGCCAGGTAGACGACCTCACTGGCAGCATGCCGAAACATCTGTGCGGTGAGGTGTCGACTACCTTGGTCGAGGAGATTGGGCATGAAAACTTAACCTTGATTAGACCTGGAAGAAAAAGACTTCGATCGTGGCATCAGTATCGCCACCGGCTCCCTCTGGTGAGACCGTCCCCAGGCGTTTGTTGCCTGTTGCGGTTTCGGTGGCAACCTCGTTGGTAGCGTCCCAATAAACTTTGGCACCGGCGGCGATCGCGGTGCTGGCACCTGTCGCTTTGGGCACTCGAAAGACCCCTTCAATGGCCAGCGACCCTAGCTGGCCTGCGGGAATCGCCGTCCTGGCAATCCCCAACAGGTCGCCGATGACAACAACGTCACCAGCAGCAACTGCCGTTTCGGGGGTGTAGTTAATCGAAGAACCATCTTGCGTGAACGTGGCTGTCGCCATGATGAAGAACTCCTGACAGATGAGTATGGGTAAGAAACGGATCGGGCTGCCGCAGGCACAGGGCGGCGGATGCCGCTTACGCCTCACCTTTGGATTTCACGCCGCCGCGTGGGTCTTGCAGGGCGACACCGAAGTCGTGGTAGCCCCGCATCTGAACGCCGAGCTGGTTGAAGTCGGCATCGGCCGTCTCGATGGTCGGTGACTCCTGACCGTTCAGGAACGCGACCTCAATGACGGGCAGATCGGTGGGTTCCGCCAGCAGGTACCAGGCCTTGGCCGAGTTGCCGGTGTACTGGGCATTGGCCAGATAGCGGGACACCTCGACGCGGAATTTGCCCTGGTGGGGGTTGGCGACAGGGAACTTCGTGCTGGCCGTAGTGTCTCGCAGTTCAAGAGACTTATTTAGCTGCGAGCCGATAGCCGAGAGTGCTGTGGGGACCAGGGCAAGGGCAGGCATGATACCGATCGGCTTACCGTCGCTATCAGTCTGGTCCATGAACGCGACTTCCGCCTTGGTCAGGCCGTCGATCGACAGCGCCGTGTCAGTACCGCTCAGATAGTTGGTATTGGCGACCTTGAAGAAGTCACTGTTGGATAGAAACGTGGCCCAAAAGACATCATTGATCTTCAGGCCCGACCCGCGTCCAAGCTTGCGGGGCACGGTCGTGATCGCTCCCAGGTCATCGTTGATCATGTCGCGGCGGTCGATGGACAGCATCAGGCCATAGGTGTCAGCTTTGTTGGTGTACTGCTCGTTGCCGAGTGTTCCGTGCCGCAGCTCGCCACCGGGTGCCACGAGTTCATACTGGTCGTTGCCGATCAACCGATAACTGGTGACGGTTTTGAAGTCACTGACATTGCGGACCGCGCAGATGTTCCGCCAGGTCCGCTCGACGCTGTAGAAGCCCTCCAGCAGGAACTTGTTGGCGACGTTGGACAAGATCCCGCCGATGTCGATCGTCGAGAAGGCCGCTTCAATGCCCCGTCCGAACGCAAAACGCAGGACGTTGCGTGAGTCGCGGAAATTACGTCCGGTATAGCCATTGGCCCAGGCGGCTTCCAGCAGCAGTTCCTGCAAGCCGATCCCACCGCGATAACGCTTGGAGGCCAGTTCCAGTGTCTGCTCAGGGAACAGCTCTTCGGCTTGGGAGGCCTTGGCAGTCAATAGGCACGCCGCTTCGAGCACTTGGCCGGTGACGGTATTGTCGGGAACATGCACCGCTGGAGCAGCGGCTCGGTTGCTCCGCAGGATGTGAAGCTCAGTCTGCTGAAGGTCCCAGCCTTCACGGATGGCCTGGGCTTCAATGATGTGATGCTTGCCCGCACACAACTGACGAATCATCGCAATCCGGTCTACCTCCGCAGCGGCTTGAGCCCGGATCTCCTCGACGGGACTGGCTGCCGTGATAGCGAGTGTCGTGGTCGTGTTGTTGTCGTCGGTGGTCGGGGCGTCGTGGTCCATGGCGGAAGATCCTTCTAGGAGAGAACTGGTTGAGTCAGGTGACGCAAAAGCAGAAGCAGCGACGCGGGCATGGGTCTGGCCATCGGCTCCCAGGTCCACAAAGCTGATTTCGCCCAGAGTCGATTTGCGGACCACATTGAGTGGACCCTGGTATTGGCGACCATTAACGGTCACCTGCTGCTGGGGCTTGATGAACTCGAACTCCTCGACGGAGGCACCCACCGAGGCCTGCCAGGGGAATCCATTGCGCGAACTGGTGACGACTTCCTTGGCCGAGGCCGTGTCGCGGGAGACAACGCCGTGGGCCATGAGTTGCCCCTGCTCGACGCGGATGCTCTCGGTGTGCCCCACACCCGACATGGCATCATGCCCCAGCCGGATAGGCCGCGATTGCAGGGGGATTGTCAGGCCCGCCAGGTCAATGACGAGCGGATATTTCCATCCCGTAACCCGCATGGCACCGCCGGTATAGGCGAGCATGGAAAAACGTGGCAACGGTGTGGGCTGATCCGCCAGAGCCGCTTCCACGTCGAACGTTGCTGTCGCGGTCAATGACAGACTGGTCGGAGCGAGTTGGTCACTCGCTGGCGACGGGGGTTTCTTGGGGGACGCTGTCGTCATCGGGTTCCTCCTTGTGGGATGAAGTGTGTTGCGTAGCTGGCATCAATAGTCCGAGCTGCGCCATCAGCTCCTGTTCTTTGGCCCGCTGTCTGAGCTGAGCTTCCCAGTCCTGACCTTTGCGGGCATATTCATCCGCCAGCGTGGTGGTGTGTGAGGCCAACCGGGTCGCCTGGGCGTTGGCTTCCTTGAGCGGATCGACATGCTCGTGACCATCCCAGAACCACTGATGCGGCCAGTCGGCAATGGGTCCCAGACCTGCCGGGAGCAAACTCCCGATCAGCACAGCTTCGTCAAACCAGGCCGCCAGCACACGATCGAGAACGACGGTCTCGATGCGGGCCTGATCGATTCGCAGTGACTTGAAGTAAGTCTGGTGATCCAGCCGTCCAGAGGCGTAGTTGTAGGAGGAGGAATTGCCGGCGGCGATATTGAAGGGCATATTGAGGCAACGGGCGATTTCATTGAGGATCTCCCGCTTAAATTCGGCATAAGTTCCTGTCGGTTGCTCCGCATGCAACTGAGACATCTTCCAGCCACCAGGCATCGTCAGGAGCATATTGCGATCCAGCTCGATGGGATCAAGCGGCTCGACCGCATCCGCTTCGCCGCTGGGCGGTGAGTCGGTGTAGATGATGCCTGCGTAATAGGCCGCGGCTTTGGCGGCATCGAGTGTCGCCAAGGAATAATCCCGTAGCATCGCGAAGAGTGGCAAGGCGGGTGTGATTTCTGGAATGCCTCGCTGCTGACCGGGGCGATCGCTGCGAAACAGGTGAACCACGGAGCTGGCAGTTACTCGTTCGTAATCGCGAGACATCGTCCGGCCGCTGCCGGGGTGTTCACGGAGGATGTGGTATTCGATGGGGTTGCCCGCTGAATCAAAGACGATCCCGTCGACGGCGCCAGTGCTGCGAAAACCAAGATCAGGCGTCGTGACCTGGTCTGCTTCGATCAGCCGCAGGTCGAGTTGAATGGGTGAGTCGAGAGCGGGGTTATTGATCAACACCGCAAACGCCTCCCCGTCCTGGGCCTGGGCCATCCGAAGCGTGCGGAGTTTTTCGGCCAGATGAATCGACTTAGACCACTGGTAGAAGGCGCGCTCGATCTGCCGATTGGCCTCGGCATTGTCGGTAAGGAGTTGTAAGCGTGGTCCGGTACCAATGATGTCGTTGGCCAGCGTCAGCACAATTCCGCGGGCATAGCTGTTGTTGGCGACTTCATAGCGGGAGCGGTTGCGGAGGATGCGGCGGACTTCCGGGCTGTTGGCAGAATTAGCTGACAAGCCATCGGCGTGCGCCCAGTGGCGGCGATTGTTGTCGCTGGTTAGGGCCGAATCGTACTTGGCCCGGACAACACGCACACCGGCGTGGCGTGGCATACGGGTATCAGCAGCAGATCCAAACAGCCACTTGAGCATCAAGTCGCCCCCGGTGGAATGATTTTGCCGAGGCGAATGCCGGGACGCTTGCTTCGTGCGGAGGCTTTGGATGCCAGATACTTGTCGGCCTCGATCTGGTCCTTGAGAGAGTGCTGCTCAATGGAGCCAGCGTCACCTGTTACCTTGGCCGGGCCGGTGGCGTTCTCGTGAATCTGATTTTCGAGGGATTCTGGCATGGCATCTCACAGATGGCAGCGGCATGCTGCCTATCTAGAGAGCTACACGGTTGAGGTGCCAGGTGACGGTGGGATTTTGCACTTGCTAATGTTGAATCCTTTAATTTACATTTCGTATACCTTTATTTTTATTGTCCTACGTTTTGTAAGTTACAAAAAAAGTGCATTATTCAAAACGCGAGCAAATCATCGAACTCATCAAACGACGAAAAATCATCCGCGCAGGCGAGGTTGATCAGCTAGGAATTTCCCGCACGTATCTGAATGCGCTCCTGCAAGAAGGTGTCCTTGAGCGTCCCACACGAGGAATCTACGTTCTTGCAAAGGATACCCTTTCGGAGAACCGAAGTATTGCCGAGATCGCTGCTCGCGTCCCGCATGGTATCATCTGTCTTCTTTCCGCACTGCAATACCACGCACTGACCACGCAAGCTCCCTTTGAGGTGTGGCTGATGATCAACAAATCTGCCCGGCACCCCAAAATCGACTACCCGCCCGTCAGAATTCTCCGTAGCACCGGCTCGGCGCTGGAATACGGGATCGAAAGACATCAAATTGATGGCATTGATGTTCGCATCTACTCCCCAGCCAAAACCGTCGCTGATTGCTTCAAGTATCGCAACAAGATCGGCCTCGATATCGCTTTGGAGGCACTCAGAGACTGTTATCGACAAAAACGGGCCAGTCTTGATGAGATCTGGACCGCTGCCAAATCCTGTCGGATGACCAACGTCATGAGGCCCTATCTGGAGTCCCTGACGTGACTTCGAAAAAGAATCTGGCGGCCTCCGTCCAAGCACGTCTGCTGCAAATGTCCAAACAACAAGGCGAGGACTTTCAGCTCGTTTTGACGCGATATGGGTTGGAACGGTTTCTTTATCGATTGTGCCAATCCCGGCATGCTCAGAATTTTACATTGAAGGGAGCGGTGCTTTTTCAGTTGTGGACAGGCCAGACGCATCGCGCGACCAAAGACTTGGATCTGCTGGGGACCGGCTCACCGTCGCAAGACCGCCTCCGTCAGATCGTCGAGGAGATCGTCGCCAGCGAGGTCCCCCCAGATGGGTTAAGCTTCGATCTCCGGCAGATGACGGTTGAACAGATTAAAGAGAATGACGACTACCAGGGAATTCGAGTTCGCCTGGTCGCGAAACTGGAGCAGATTCGCATTCCATTGCAAATCGATGTCGGATTTGGTGACGCCATTACACCCAGCGTGAGAATCGTCACCATGCCTGCCTTGCTGGAATTCCCACCACCGACCATCGCATCTTATCCTCAAGAAACAGTCATTGCCGAAAAACTGGAAGCGATGGTCAGTTTGGGAATCGCCAACAGCCGCATGAAAGACTTTTACGATCTATGGATTCTGCAGAGGCTATTTTCATTCGATGGAATCATCGTCGCACAAGCGATCCAAGCGACGTTCCAACGACGGCAGACCGCTCTACCGGTAGGGACACCTCTGGCACTTACTGACGAGTTTAGCCAGGACAAAGGCAAGCAACTGCAATGGAAAGCCTTCATCAACAAAGGACGTCTTCTGGAATCACCGCCTGCATTTCACGAAATCATCCTCTCACTCAGGCAGTTTTTGATGCCTCCCCTGGAAGCGATTCAAGCAAATACCATGTTTACAGGTAAATGGAATCTCCAAGTGTGGGAGTAATCCATCATCCTGTGAATAAACTTACCTGCACTTTAAAGTCTTGTGCTGGTAGATCTATCCATAGCAAAATGACACTGATCGAGTTCAACTTTTCTCGCTTCAAGCCGCCCGGCACCGTCAATCTTCCGATAATCTTCCGATCCCATGCCTGGAATCTTCCGACAGATTCGCCGTCGCAAATCAGCTTTTCGATTTCTGAAGTTGTGACAACTTCAACTTCTGCCGGGCAGCAACCAGCTTCTCCCCCGCACCCATGAGCCCACACCCCTGAATCGACGCTCCCACCGCACACCCCACCAGCCCGTCCAGCCAATGGTTGTCACTGCGTTCCGGTCGCAGCTTCCACTCATCAACGGTCCGACCGCGTCCTTCGGTCCGCACGCGGTACTCAGCTGTGAGGTGCTCCGCAAACAACCGATGCGGTTCAGGCTG
>JBGSVC010000021.1:0-12509 GCA_041753175.1 Planctomycetaceae bacterium | reverse complement strand
GCTCAGAGAGCGTTTCCGCCGTCAATCCATCCTTGACATATTTCACCATCGCATCAGCAATTGCCGTCGGCGACAAACACAAATCCACAATCCCCGTCGATTGTGCATTGGCGGGCATTCCATCAAATTTTGCCGTCGTAGGATCTTGAACAATCACTAAACCACCTGCTTCATGGATCGATTTTATCCCCCGCGATCCATCACTCCCCGTCCCAGAAAGAATCACACCAATCGCATAGCGACCGATATCATTGGCCAGCGACCGAAAAAACTGATCGATCGGATGCGTCAGCGAGCGAGGAGCCGATTTCGCCGTCAAATGCAAATTACCACCCGAAATCACCATCTCCGTTTTGGCAGGCATCAGATAAATATGATCCCGCTCCACCTTCATTCCATCTGTCACCAGATGCACCGGTACACTTGTCCGCCGACTGAGCAAATCATCCATGTGACTTTTAAAGTCCGGCGAGAGATGCTGAATGACAATATAAGCCATCCCCGAATTCGGCGGAATCGCACTGAACAAAGCTTCCAGCGCTTCTAAGCCACCCGCCGACGCACCAATCCCAACAATATGGAATTCATGGCACGGGTCATCTGTATCCGACCGTTGAGAGTCAACCACGCCGACATCCTGATGGCTTATTATCACAATGGAAATAAGTTGGCGGCCCGCAGTAGGAAACAATACCTGCTGACCAACTCAATGAATTGTGCGAAATAGATTACTTCGTTTTCACGAGATAAATTCCCCGCAGACAAATTCAGCCACCATGGGTGCTTGACTGCTAATCAACCACCATCTTAGATCTCCCCCCATCGAAGTCAAGAATTCCTTTAAGGATTTCCCCTTAAACCAAAAAACTTTAGCCTACTATTAATTTGCTTGCATCCATTCCCCTTGATTCATCTGTCCACAAAAAAAGCCGAGGCAGGATGCATCCCACCTCGACTCTACTCACTGGTCACACGGCATGACATCATGATCCAACTTCAAGCACCCGGCAGACTATTCAGGATCCTCTCCAGTTCGACCCGCTTGTTTCGTTCTTCACTCTCCTTCTTGTCGTCATCATCATCGTCATCATGTTCACGCCCCTCGAAGCCTTTTCCCGGACCTCGCATCTCAGGACGCCCCTTTTCTTCATCTCCATCACGATTTTGCTTCATGAATGGCCAAAATCCCGGACGACCACCCATCGGCGGGCGAGACGGCAACGCCTGATGAGACCCCTCAGGACCATGCATCTGCGGAGGCTTCGGAGGATGATGAGCGTCGCCCTCATTTTTATCCCCGTCCGGACGCTTCTTGTCCCCTTCTCCACCTTCCTCATGGTGTCGTGGCGGCCCCATCGGATGCCCTCCCATTCGTCCCTCGGGCTTAACTCCGTAATAATGGTAGTGATTAATAATCACCGGCCCCTTGCCTGCCATCCCTCTCCCCGACATTCCGTGTCCCGACTGACCGTGTCCATACTGACCGTGTCCACCCGGTCCCCGATGGCCCATGCCCGGACCACCCCCATGTGGTCCCTGCGGACCTCGCTCTTCATGAGGTCCCCGTGGACCTCTTTCGCCATCAACTTCTCCCGGCCCGCGTTCTCCCGGGCCACGTTCTCCCGGGCCGCGTTCTCCCGGGCCAACGCCCTCAGGTCCTCGACCCTCCGGCGGACGACCAAATAACTCCCGAGGGTCTATCTCGCCGTCTTTGTTCTCATCCATCGACATGATGATCCGCGATGCCCGACGTATTTCTTCCTCATTCAATGTCCCATTATGGTCCCCATCGAGCACTGCAAAAATCTTGGGAAAATGAGGAGGCTCTCCGCCCGGACCACGATGCTCCGGTGAATGTTCCCGCTGTTCATGTTCCCCTGTAGGGCCCTTCTCCTCCCGACGATCTGCTTCCCGAACCACGGGACGACGCGCATCAGTTTCACTCTCACGAGGTTTCTGCGCATTCGGCTTCTCAGCAGGAGGCTTTTTCTCGGCCCCAGCGTCTTCTGCGAAACCTGTCGCAACCCCACTCAACAACACCCATGTCATTCCCAACAGCGTTAAGCGCATAGCATCTCTCCAATAATCAATGACCCACAACAAACCCCGCCAGCAATTCCGGCAAGGCCAAGAAAGCTTCTTTTTCACACGCATCAAGTCACAATGCCGAAAACCATCAGCAGAAAACGTTTTTCAGATTCAAAGATCAACACCCTGAACGCTGAAATTCCGATCCCCCGAAATGATGTGACAACATCCTGGCATCGACTACTATCTAAACACACCACACTCGTCGGAGTTTCGCGACTCCTCAAATTCTTGCAAATTTCTCCATCAACATCACACGTCACCAATTCTTATTCACGCACCGCTTGCCGATAAGACGGACTCTGCGACGGAGTACCAACCGCCGATTGACCATATTTATTAATCAGCAACTGGTCATTGAGACGCTGCGTTTGAGGGCGAACCGTCATCGCATCACGCTGACGCGTGTATGTATTCGGCCCCAGATCCGGCATCGGATACGCATCGAAACGCTCCTGCTCACGGCGTTCAATCCGAGGGTCGTTCCAGCCCACTTGAGGCAAACGTGTATTCATCGGCGTGATGCAACCACTCGCCACCAGGCACACACCACTACCAATCACAATTTTGCACCATGCACATAACATCAAAACGTTTCCAGAAAATTCGTTCATATCTGAAAATGCCCCCTTCATGATTCACCCAAGGGAACACTCATACCAATCCCATTCAGGACCAAATTCCGTTACGACAGACCATAGAACGTTAACACATCCCCCAGTTTCCTCCTAGATCGACCTGCACGTCGTCCCTTCCCCATGGAAACCCACCACTCTCTCACCGAAACCAGTCACAATCACAACTTTCTCTCGCTGGTTTGTCCTCGTCCCCCAGAATCGATATGATGAACCCAAACCTCTCACGCTCCTGATCGTATCTCCTGATCGCAATTTGCCCGAAAGTAACCCACGCCATGCCAGCACCAAATGTCTGCGTCGTCCGCGCTCCAGGCACCAACTGCGACGCCGAAACCAGTTTCGCCTTTCAAAAAGCCGGCGGAAAAACGAATGTCCTCCATCTCAAACAAATCCTCGACAAACCCAAACTCCTCAACGACTACCAAATCCTCTCCTTCGCAGGTGGATTCAGCTTCGGCGACGACATCGGCGCAGGCGTCATCCTCGCCAGCAAACTCCGACGCTCACTCAAAGAAGCACTCGGCGAATTCCTCAAAGCCGACAAACTCATCCTCGGCATCTGCAACGGTTTCCAGATCCTCATTAAAGCCGGCGTCCTCCCCATGGGCACCTCACAATGGCCACCCTCCCCGCAATCACGCAGCAAAGCAACTCTCACCTGGAACGAAAACGGCCGCTACACTTCTCTCTGGGTTAAACTGAAAGTCCCTCAGACCAACAGCGTCTTCCTGAAAGACATCGACCACATCGAACTTCCCATCGCCCATGCCGAAGGTCGCATCGCTGTCGATCATCCCGACACGCTCCAGCAATGGCAACAAAATGGACAGATCGCCTTGCAATACACCGATGAATCTCCCGCTGACCCGAACACCCTCATCCCCTACCCCGCCAATCCCAATGGCTCCACCTGGAACATCGCCGGCCTCAGCGATCCAACCGGCAGAGTCCTCGGCTTGATGCCCCATCCCGAACGCTTCCTCTTCGCCACCCACCATCCCCAATGGACCCGACGCAAACTCACAGGCGACGGTCAAGGCTTCAAACTCTTTCAAAACGCCATCCAATATTTCGCATAGATAATCGTCTGACGCCATCAATGCCCTCCCTTGCCACCACCGGTGGACACCGTCGATCACTGGTAAAATCTTCTTCCCGGAAATCGATTCACTGCGTGAGCCGCAACAAGAGAACCGCCTTGTTGTCTCATCGATTGACAAGCATTTCATCTCGGGTTGACCGTCTTCAACCAAACGCCAAACCCCATAGCCTAACCTCTGACCATCACCACGAATCTTCGTTCCACCGATTCAAACACACACTCCCCCATTCAGAAAGCCAACCATGATTTCGCTCACAGGCAAAACAGCCGTCGTCACCGGAGGAGGCTCAGGCATCGGTGAAGGCGTCGCCAAAGCGCTCGTCAACGCTGGCTGCACCGTCGCCATCGCCGGACGAACCGAAGACAAACTCAAATCCGTCGCCGAAAACCTCGGCGGCGCCCCTCGCATTCTCTATCACACCATGGATGTCGCCCAACGCGATAGCGTCAACAACTACTTCGACTGGGCTCACGCACAACTCGGCCACATCGATATCCTCGTCAACTCGGCAGGTATCAATATCCCCAATCGCTCGATGAAAGCCATGATCCCCGAAGACTGGGACAAAGTCCTCACCACCAACGCCACCGGCGCCTACAACTGCATTCACGCCGTCCTTCCAAACATGCGCGAACGTAAAGACGGCCTGATCATCAGCATTTCATCCGTCGCCGGTCGACGCGCGATCGCACCGCTGGCAGGCGTCGCCTACTGTGCCTCAAAATTTGCCGTCTCCGCACTTGCAACCGCCATCGCCGAAGAAGAACGCGAAAACGGGATTCGCATCACCAGCATTTTCCCCGGAGAAGTCGCCACCGCGATTCTCGACAAACGCCCCATTCCTCCAACTCCCGAAAAGCGGGCCGCCATGGTGCAACCCGAAGACATCGGCGCCGCCGTCCTCCTCATCGCCAGCCTCCCCCCACGCACCAACATCCTCGAAATGATCATCAAACCCACCACCCAATCATTTATCTAACGCAAAGCCCGCATCATTAGAGCTTGATCAGGCGGCGCGCAATGTGGGAAACACTTTCCTTTAACATCTAAACCCCGCCGCACCGTCGCAGCATGCCTACTCACCTCTCATCCACGCCCCCCCTTCACATCCGTGTCCGCTTGCGACGACCTGCAATAAAACTCTCGATCACCATCTGTCCCATATCCTGCGCATTGCACGTCGCCGAAATCCCACCCGTCACCATCGCCAGCTTCTCCACAAAATTGGCCAGGTCATGATAGAAATAATCCTCGATCAGCGCAAAACTGCTGATGTGGATATTCTCATCAGCACAACGCTTGGCCTCGCTCAGCGTCGCCCGCGCTGTCACATCCGCGGGCGGATACAATAACCGCAAATTCCGCCCTTCCAGATGCGCCGTCGGCTCGCCATCCGTGATGATGATGATCTGCTTGTTCTGCGCCTGCTGCTTATTGACGATCCGTCGCGCAAACTGCAACCCCGCATGAATGTTCGTGAAATGTTGAGGCACAAACGAAGGCGGTGCATCCAGATTGATCGTCAGCGCCACCCGCGAATCATAAATACTCACCGGCTTGGGCGCAGAATTGATCAGCTCCCTCTCCGTCAACGGCGATGCATAACTATAAAATCCGACCGTCTGTAAAAAGTCCCCTTGATACTTCCCCCTGACCAGCCCGCCAATCGCCATCGCCACTTTCTTCGCCTGACCATACTTCCCATAACGACTCATACTCCCCGACATATCCAACAAAATCACCGTCGCGCAACGCGTCTGATACTGCGTGTCATAGACCATCAAGTCTTCTTCGTGAATACCAATCGGCACACCACCCCCCTGCCGCGTCAACGCATTCTTCAACGTCTCCTGCATATTCAGATTCGAGACCTGATCGCCATATTCATAGGCCCGCGTCTCCTCATGCACCGTCTGCCCGACTCCACGAAAACTTGTCTCATGACGACCCAGCGCATCCTGCCGACGCACATCAAACAAATGCTCCAATGACTTTGTCTCCATCCGCTTGATCGCCTTCGGCGTCACTCGATACTGACCCTTCTCATCCTTCTCAATATACCCCTGCTTTTGCAGCAGCTTGAGCACATCATCGTTCTCGTCTTCCAGACTCTGCAAATCCTCAAGCACCTCATCCCCATAGTGCATCAGATATTCAGAGAGTTGATCAAACAACTTGTCCGCAGACTGCGGCGCAAATGGATCTTCACCATCAAACTTCGTATATTCAAATCGAGGCATCGTCCCTGCTTTCTCCACACGATGGAAGAGCGTTGGCGTCAAGCGTTTTATCGATTCTGTATTCTAGCAGCCCGACTCTCTTCGATCAGGGGCAAAATCCTGGACGCACCACAAACCTTTCTCCACATCGTCTCAGGCATCCACCCACACGCGATCATTCACCAGCCTGATCTTCCCGCGCACAAACAACTCAATCGCTTCCGGATACGCTCGACACTCCAACTCAAACACCTTCCCCGCCACATCATCAGCCGTATCGCCCGAAGAAACCTCCACCGTTCGCTGCAACACGATCGGACCCTCGTCATATCGGTTGTCACAAAAATGCACCGTACACCCCGTCACCCGACATCCCCGCGCCACCACCGCCTCATGCACATGATGTCCATAAAACCCATGTCCGCAAAACGCCGGTATCAACGACGGATGAATATTCATCACCCGACCCAGATAATCATCCGGAATTTCCAGCAGACTCAAAAACCCCGCCAACAACACCAGCTCAATCTTCTGCTCCCGACATGCTGCAAAAATCTGCTCACTATAAGCTCCCACCGATCCCGCCTCACGCGCACGCAACAGCCGCACATCCTCCACGCCATATCCCCGCGCTTTCTCGATCCCCCCACAGACGCGCGATGCAATCACCAGCGGAATCTCAATCGACAACGCCCCCGCCTTCTTGCGCTCCATAAAATTATCCAGCGTCCGACCACCACCCGACAACAACACCGCACAACGCATCAACTTCTCACTCATAACTCATCACGTCTCTTCCGTTGAAGGCCCTCGATCGATCTCCGAAAGATCTATCCTATCAGCCAGCGTTTCTTTGCGAAACAATCCACGGGCAGGACGCTTCTTTGAACTGACCACATAAGCCACTATCCCACCCATCAACAACAGCGATATCCCCGCCACCAACAATTTCACCTGCTCATCTCGCGTCAATACCGCATCAGGATTTTGATACAACTCAATCCTCGGCGAGAGCACCATCGGTGCATAACGTAATTCATCCCCTCCTTCATACGTATAATGCCGATAGAAGATCCCCGATACCTGCACATGATCCACCGTCACATCACCCAGACCGACTCCAGGCGGTATCTGCCGACAGATCACGACCACCGCATTCTGCTGACCATCTTCGGGAAACAGCCACGCTTCATACAACACCGGCAAGTCACTCCCCTCCTCGGGAGGCAATTTCACCACGCGCTGCAAATGCCCCGTCAACGTCAATGGCTTACCCTGATACGCCTGCGGATGAAAATACAAATCCGAAAACACCTGGAATTTCTGCACCGCCCGTTCACTATTGGCCCACACCCCCCGACGTTGCATCTGAAATTCTGTCGCCCCCGCCGCCAACGATTCCACCGAGACACTCATCACCTGCCTGATCGCATCCTCATAACGATCCGTTTCCTCGAACCTGATCCCCTTCTCCCGTGTCTGAATGGGCACGTCTCTCAAACCAATCCCCGGAAATGGTTCTGCCAACTGCTCGAGATGTTCCCGATCCATCGGCTGCGACTTCATACCCATCCCACACAAAACACTCCACCCCACACAAAGGACAACCCCCATGAGCAAGACGCCGTCAAACCTGCTGACATGACAGCTTCTCACTTCGGAAATTCGCATTTTCTCATGCCCCTTTTTATGTGCAGATAACATCGTCAGCTCCCTGAGCCATTCCATACGTAGTCGCCGTAACATCAATTTTCTTCTCCAATTCATGATAGCACTACTGCAATTCATGAAAGGTTCTCCGGTCGCCTCCGACTTACCATCCATGGTGGCCACTTGAATTCATCACTCTCACAACTGCCCCTCGAATTGACACCAAAACTCGAGGCGCTATAATCCAGTTTATCGAAATTACCAACAAGACCAGACCCGTTCTGACTTTCATCCACAAAAGATCCGGATTAAAAAAGCCAGACGAACACCCGAATTGCAATGAAGGAGCCTCCCATGGCTGGAAACGTCGTTGAATTTACTGATGCCAATTTTCAATCCGAAGTTGTTGACAGCGCAACCCCGGTCCTCGTCGACTTCTGGGCACCTTGGTGCGGCCCCTGCAAAATGCTCGCCCCCACCATCGAACAACTCGCCACAGAAATGGGCGGAAAAGTGAAAATCGGCAAACTCAACACCGATGAAAACCCCAACGTCGCCAGCGATCACAACATCAGCGCCATCCCTACCGTCATGCTCTTCAAAGACGGAAAAATGGTCGATAAACTCACCGGCGTCGCCCCCAAAGATCGTTTCGTCAAATGGATCGAAGGACACATGTAACCTGTCACTCGTCCTCCGAATCTGACACAAAAACGAAACTCACATAAAAAAAGAGCGACTTCGAACACCTTCGAAGTCGCTCTTTTCATTTTACTCAAACCGTTTTGCTATTTCTCAACGCTGAATTCATACATCGTATGGTGCCTATACTCTTCACCAGGTTTCAGAATCGTTGAAGGAAACCACGGAATATTCACAGAGTTCGGAAACTTCTGGGTCTCCAGACAAAACGCACTCCGATACGCATACATCTTCCCACCCTTGCCAGGCTGGCTGTGCAGAAAGTTACCGCTGTAAAACTGAATCCCGATCTGATCTGTGTAACATTTCAACACCCGACCTGATTGAGGCTCTTTAACAACCGCCGCCAGAATCATCCCTTCCGCATTCTCACGACCCAGCACAAAATTATGGTCATACCCGCCATAGGGCGAATCGTCCAGATCCTTGATGCGTGCGCCAATCTCCATCGGCTCCAGGAAATCAACAGCAGTCCCCTTCACCGACACAATCTCACCGGTCGGAATTAATGTCTCATCCGTCGGCGTCACATACGGTGCATTCAACTGCAAGACATGATCCAGGATCGGCCCGGCACCTTCACCTGCCAGATTGAAATAACTGTGATTCGTGATGTTGACAGGCGTGTCTTTGTCGGTGGTCGCGTGATAGACAATTATGATCTCATTGTTATCCGTCAGAATAAACGTCACCTTGATATCCAGTTTCCCAGGATAGTGCTCTTCCTTGTCAGGACTGCTGTAAGAAAACTCAACGGCGTTATTATCGTTCATCGGATTAGCCGACCAGATCACCTTATCCAGACTTCGCTTCGTCCCACCATGCAGCGCGTTGACTCCGTTGTTAACAGCCAAAGTATAGCGAACACCATGCAGCAAAAATTTCCCCTCTTTAATCCGGTTCGCAACACGCCCCGTCGTCACGCCGAAATACTGATTCCCCTCCCCTTCATAACCCGAAACATCATCAAACCCCAACACCACATCGGCCATCTCGCCATTCTTGTCCGGCACAATCACATTCGTCAGCGTGGCTCCCCGCGTCATGACTTTAATTGTCATCCCGTTGGAGTTCGTCAGCGTATACTGCTCCACACTCTGGCCATCTTTCGTTTTTCCAAAATCAGACATCGTCACCTCGGCTTTAACTGCCGTCAAGAAAACACCACTCACAAAAAAATAAACCAAGACGACTGACGTGATCAATTCATGATGCGCTTTCATGCGTCTGTCCTTAAAAAGATATCATAGAAAATTCAGTCCATTTACGGGAGCGACTTCTTTCAACACGTGTTCTTCAAGTCTTGAACAGTCAGTCCCCCCACCACTACTTCTTCATAATCGCTACGGCTCAATGATCACTTTCATCAAACCCGGTGCCCCCGCATATAACTTCTCAAACCACGCCGGACCTTCATCCAGACTCGCCGTCGCAGAAATCAACGGCTCCACATTGATCACTCCTTTCGAGAGTAACTCAATGCACTCCGGGTACTCTCCATTACAACCACATGTTCCATACAATGCAATTTCACGTGTCACCACCGACTGCAACGGCAGATCTATCTGAGGCGACAAGTTACCCACCAGCGTCACCGAACCCCCTTTGCGCACAGACTCAATCGCCGTTTTAATCGTCGGCGTGGCCCCCACTACCTCCGCCGCCAGATCCGCGCCACGTCCCCCCGTCAGTTTCTTAACTTCACTGACCACATCACACGTCTTCGGATTCAATCCCACCTCCGCCCCCAGAAAGACAGCCTTCTTGAGTTTCTCATCATCCAGATCCACCGCAATCACCCGACTGCACCCTTTCAACTTCAATGTCTGAATCACCAGCAGCCCGATCATCCCCGCACCAACCACCACCGCCACATCTCCCAGCCGCACCGGCGTCACGTTCGCCGCATGCACCGCCACAGACACCGGCTCGACCATCGCCGCCTGTCGAAACGAAACTGTCTCTGGAATCGCAAACACAATCTGTTCGGGCACCTTAATCAACTCGGCAAACGCACCATGCTGTCGATATTCCCCACAAGAAACCCCCAAGACCCGACGATTGTCACACAAATTCATCTGCCCCCGACGACAGAAATGACACGACCCACACGAGACCATCGAATCAAACGTGACCCGATCCCCCTTCTTGAACTTCGTCACATTCGCACCCACATCAGCCACCACACCAGCCGCTTCATGACCCATAATCAAAGGCGGGATTCGTCGACCCGTGCTCCCGTCGTAGCCATGGATATCACTCCCACAAATCCCACACGCCTTCACCGCCACCAACACTTCATGCGCCCCAAAATCCGGAGCAGGCATTTCGGTCACTTCAAGCTTCTTATATTCGGAAAGCACCATCGCCTTCATGTGTCAACATCCCTTGCCTGCATCCAGGCCATCATTTTTTGCACAAAATCACTACCAGATTCAATGAATCACAACTCGTTGATTATACGAAACAGTTCACAAGACATTCCACCATCCCTCACCCATTTTCAAATATCCCAACCAAAAAATCACACCTCAACATCCATGACATCGAAAATAATCATAGACCACACTCAAAGCCTCACCCCATCCCCCCCGGACCGACCTCCATCTCCACACAACGCAAAAAACCGGAGCGAAGAATATCTCTAACGCCCCGGCTTTCGTAAACATCACAATTCAATCGAATAACTACCGCGTCGAAACCTCAATGTCGATCACGTTCGGACCAGACTCCACTGTCTTCACCAACGTCGTCGTTGAAGCCGCTTTAATCTCCTCTGGAATGTTAACAGTCGGCATCGGCATCCCTTCAATCTCCGAAGTCGGATTGATCGTCACCCGATACTCACCTGTCTTTAACTCCAGGCTTCGAGCGTTGATCAACCGGTATTGACCCTCCAACCCCGCTGCCCCGACAGCCACGGAACCATCGGCCACCGCATGAAACCTGATGTCAAAACCACCCAAGGGCTTGCCATCAACGATCACCCGGCCCTCAACGGTCCCCTTCGGAGGCTCGCCACAACCAGTCATACACAGCACACCGATGCATAACCACACAGTCTTATAAGAGCACATTGATCGTCCCAGGTTGAAGAAAGGATGTGAATGGACACGACAGAATTCTAACAACCACTAAAACTCTCCGACAACTTCACCATCCGCTTTAAAACACAATCTGCGGAAGGTCTCATCGTAGTTGATATTTTCAGAAATAAATCGCACTCCGCCATCCCCCATCAGGAATTGAGCTCCTCCTTGGTGCAAACTGCTCATGCCTTTGCCAATATTGGCCGTGTTAATAAGTGAATAATCCCGATTGATCCCCAAATCTCCCCGAGCTATCGTGCAAGCCACGCCATACCAGTCATTCTGTGAACGACTCCCGGCCCCAATCCAGGTTCCAGCTCTAAAATCATTGGGAGCAAGCCCGGCAGGACCACCATCACGCTCGCCTATAAAGATTGTATTCGACAGTCCATCTTCCACATCGGCAAACCGAACTTGGCTGTTATAGAAAAAGACCCCTTCCTTCGGAGGATTCGCAACAGCATAGACCTGCCCACTATAGGCCCCCACAGCGACATAGTTCGATGTCCCCACCTTGAAAAATCGCGTACTGCTGTGACCCCAGTTATTGGTATTCACATCCGACATCACATCCGACGGACATCGATAGACCGGGATTCGTGCTTGAAACAGATCAATCGTCTGCTGACTGGCAGTGCTCACAAACAAATTTCGCAACGCTTCATCACCAACACGCAATGCCTCATACAATGCACCCTGTTCCAATTGTGGCAAAATGGCAGATCCCCACCCCCAGGCAGGTCGGTTGGCTCCACTGGTCGAATGCGTGTTTGTCCCACCGGACTCGTAAACACCAGACGGAAGAATGTTGTAAATGTCATGGTAGTTATGCAACGCCAATCCGATTTGCTTCAGATTATTCTTACATGTCGACCGACGTGCCGCCTCACGCGCCTGCTGCACGGCTGGCAACAAGATCGCAACCAATGTCGCAATGATGGCAATAACGACGAGTAATTCAATAAGCGTAAACGCCTTCTTTGACGATCGGCACGATGTCATCACAGATTTCATAACCCT
>JBGSVC010000020.1:0-2055 GCA_041753175.1 Planctomycetaceae bacterium | reverse complement strand
ACACCTATTCTCAATGGACCTTTCGCCAACTCGATGAAGAAGCCAACCGACTTGCCAGTGGCATGCAGAAAATGGGCATCGGACCGGGGCGAAAGATGGTGTTGATGGTACCACCGAGTCTGGAATTCATCACACTGACATTTGCCCTTTTTCGAACTGGGGCCACTGTTGTGCTCATTGATCCGGGGATGGGTCGAGACAATATTCTTAACTGCCTGTCCGAAGTCAATCCAGATGGTTTTGCAGCGATCCCTGTCGTGCATTTTATTCGTCGGTGGAAATCACGACGGTTTGCCGACGCGAATTTCAACATCGTGGTAGGAAACGAATTTTGTGCCGGAGCCGTGTCGTATCGGAGTGTGCTCGAAACAGGAAGTCCTCAAAACCCCACACCTCATACTGAGTCGACAGATCCGGCTGCCATCATTTTTACAAGCGGTAGTACAGGGACCCCCAAAGGTGTTGTGTATGAACATGGCATGTTTAATGCGCAGGTCGATCTTCTGGGTGACTATTATCAGATCCAACCGGGCGAAATTGACCTGCCGGGGTTTCCGCTGTTTGCGTTGTTCAATACAGCGCTCGGAGTGACCACAGTGATTCCTGATATGAACCCGACCAAACCTGCCAAAGTCAACCCCCGACGTATTCTGCAGATTATGGACGATCAAGGCGTCACTCAGGCATTTGGATCGCCGGCTTTGTGGAATCGCGTGGGGCGGTTTATGAGTAAGCACAACAGACAGTTCACGTCGTTGAAACGTGCGCTTTCCGCTGGCGCTGCGGTTCCTCTGGATGTTCTCAAGCGGATGAGTGATGCGCTCGACCAGCCCGACGCCACCTTAAACACACCCTATGGAGCGACAGAAGCGCTGCCTGTCTGTTCGATTGATCATCGCGCGTTGCTCCATCAGACTGCAGAAAAGACCAGGCTGGGAGCAGGCACCTGCGTCGGAACGGTGTTTCCGAAAACTCAGGTCAAAATTATCGCAATTACAAACGATCCGATCGAAACTCTCAATGAAGTTGATGAACTGGCTACCGGACAGATTGGAGAAATCATCGTCAAAAGCCCGGCGGTGACACGCGAATACTTTAATCAACCTCTCGCCACACGTCTGGCCAAAATCAAAGATGGTGAGAGTTTCTGGCATCGTATGGGAGATGTCGGCTATCTGTGTGATGAAGGGCGTTTGTGGTTTTGTGGTCGAAAGGCACATATTGTCAAGACGGCCAGTGGTCCGATGTATTCGGTTTGTTGTGAGGCCCCTTTTTTGGAACATCCTCAGATTTATCGGGCTGCTCTGATTGGGATCGGGATGGATCAACAACAGACGCCGATCATCATTGTTGAACCAGAACCCAGTCATTTCCCCAAAAACGATAAGCAAAAAGAGAAATTGATCGCAGAACTCAGGGCCATCGCGCGTGGAAACCGATTAACCGAAGCGATCGATACGTTTTTGTTTCATCGATCGTTTCCCGTTGACCGTAGGCATAACGTCAAGATACATCGCGAAGAACTGACGAGTTGGGCGCAAAAACAACCCACCATCGCCTCTGGATTGTCGAGGAGATGATGGGGTTAATGAAATGCATCAACGATAAGATCAAAACGGGAATCGTTCGTTATTCATCATCTTCGGAATGGTTGGGGTATTCCAGCAACAATCGCTCGTGCGTCTGAGATGCCAGATCGTCCCAGCCGAGTTCCCGGTAGAAGTCTCTGAGTTTCTCCAAATGGATTTCATCCGGCTGGTCGTTGTCGAAGTGGGAGAGCAACGTCAGGATCGCTTGAGCAATTTTTTGTTGACGGGCTTCTTTTCGGACTTTCAGCATGAAGTATTCTTCGTCTGAAGGGTCGACCCAAGCTGATAATGCCTCGTAGGCCTGATCAAACTGCTTGTCTTGTTGTGCTTGATCTTCGATCGGATTGTCTTTGATGACTTCAGGCAGTTCTTTCCAGGCGATGGCACGGGCCTTTTTGTAAAGGGCATCGATCAGGATCGCCTTTTGTTCTTTCATCTCTTTATCAAGTTTTTTGGCATCCGATTC
>JBGSVC010000019.1:0-4569 GCA_041753175.1 Planctomycetaceae bacterium | reverse complement strand
CTCAGGGGCTTCCCCCAGATCATTGAAGTTGCCCACACGATCAGCGTCGAGTTGGACGGAAGGATGATGATCCATGGTGAATACTTTTTATCTTGAAATGAGGATCGTTAACAAAATCAGAAAACAGGAGGACCGCCCGACCAAGTGCTTCAACTACGGCGCTTCCGCAGTCGTTAAAGACTCTCTTTGAGCTTCAGGAACATCATCCAGGGTTGCATTGCGACTCTTCTGCAAGGCTTTCAGATACAACACAATCGCCCAGCGGTCTTCGGCAGGAATCTGCGAACTGTAACCTGGCATTTTCCCTTGACCATTCGAAATTGTATTAAACAACTTCCCAACAGGCTGCATTCGGATCGGATCCGTATGATACGAAACCGGCTTGACCCACGCCCCCAATCCGTTCCCCGTTAATTCCATCGCCCGTTGAGACACCAGACCATTCCCGTCTCCTTCATAGCCATGACACGGTGCACAGTAAATGCCGTAGCGCTCCTGACCGCGTTCCATGAGCTGGGAAGTCACTTCCACAGGAATCGTCTCGACCCACGGGAAACTCTCGTTTTTAATCAGTTCTCCCCGCTCATCAACAGCCCCCCGTTGCAGCATCGCTGACGTGATCGAAGCCGATGCCTCGCCCGATTGCAAACCTTCATACAACGCCCGATCATCCTTGAGAAAACCATACGCCACCGTCCCCTCAATCGGAGGACGCATTCCGTGCCCATCAGCAAACATCGGAGAAAACTTCTGTGTCTTGAGTTTGGGTTGGTGGTCCATATCCCACTGACCATGCATCCGCGGCTTGTTCGAAGGCAACGCCCGCAACTGGGCTACCAACAACGGAGGAACGATCGCCAGAATGCCACAAAACGCCAGAACCTTGAAAAAGATCGGCGGAATCTCACGTGTCTCACCAGGTTCCCAACACTCTTGAACTCCGGTCGGATGCAGCGATTTCAAAAATTCTGGAGTCAGTTGTGTATCAAATTGTGGATCGCGGGTTTCGATCCCCAGGAAAAACTTGTCCGTGGTCACATCTTTGAATGCATCAATACGAAACAACGCATTATACAGCATCGGCAGACCGTTGAGCGCTAACATCCCAATCAGGGCTCCAAATGCTGCAAACAACACCGACAATTCAAAGACCACAGGCATACTGGCAGGAATACTGAAAAACGGCTTCCCGCTGATCATAAATGGATAATCGTAGGCATTACAAAACCACTGCATCCCGATGGCCGTCGTCCCGCCAGCCGCAGCCGCTCCCAAAACAATGAACGGCAGAATCGTCGGCTTTGTGCCCATCGCATCATCGATGCCGTGAATCGGAAATGGACTGAAACAATCCCATTTCGTGAACCCGGTATCCCGGACTTTTTTACAGGCTTCGATCAGTTCCAACGGTCCAGCAAACTCCGCCAACACCGACACCAGCTTCGGTTGGGCGCGGGGAGCTTCTGATTGACGCAGATCTTCTTCGACGATTGCCATAACGTTATTCACCTGGTCTCAAAAACGATCGATTTCCGGTTTGATGCACAAGACATGACCTCAATAGTTCCCCACCGAAGTCCTTTTTCTCATAGCCACAGCCAGCCTTAATGTCCCCCATGACCATCATCGCCAGGGATCGGCATCACGCCTTTCACCTCGGCCATGGCCACGATCGGCATCACACGCAAAAAGGTTAAAAACAATGTAAAGAATAATCCAAAGCTTCCCACCAGCATCATGATATCAATCCATGTCGGACTGAAATATCCCCAGCTCGAAGGTAGGTAATCACGACTCAACGAGGTGATCGTAATCACGAATCGCTCAAACCACATTCCGATGTTGACAAAAATGGAAATGATCCAGATCGCCACAGGATTCGTGCGAATCGCCTTGATCCAGAACAACTGAGGACTGACCACGTTGCAGGTGATCATCGTCCAGTAAGCCCACCAATAGGGCCCAAAGGCACGGTTGTAAAAGGCAAATTGTTCTGCAGGCACACCACCATACCATGCAATATAAAACTCAATCCCATACGCATAACCGACCATGGTTCCCGTCAGCATGATGATTTTACACATATGCTCCAGGTGACGAATCGTAATCAATTCCTGCAGACCAAAAATCACCCGGCAGGGAATCATCAATGTCAGCACCATGGCAAACCCGGAGAAAATCGCACCCGCCACGAAGTACGGTGGGAAAATTGTCGTGTGCCAGCCTGGAACCTGCGAAACCGCAAAGTCGAAGGACACGATCGTGTGAACCGACAACACCAGTGGGGTCGCGAGGGCCGCTAGCAGTAAATAAGCCCGCTCATAACGATGCCAGCCCCTGGCAGATCCCGTCCAGCCCAAAGACAGCAATCCAAATACAAACTGTCTGATCGGGCTTTTTGCTCGATCTCGAAACGTGGCAAAGTCAGGAATCATCCCCATATACCAAAACAACAACGAAACCGTCGCATAGGTCGAAACCGCAAACACGTCCCACAGCAGCGGACTGCGAAACTGTGGCCACAACAGCATCGTATTGGGATAAGGAAACAGGAAGTACGCAAACCACACCCGGCCAATGTGAATCCCCGGGAATAAGCCAGCACAGACCACCGCGAATATCGTCATCGCCTCGGCGGCTCGGTTAATACTCGTTCGCCAATGCTGTCGAAACAAAAACAAAATCGCGGAGATCAACGTCCCTGCGTGGCCAATACCGACCCAAAACACGAAGTTCACAATCGGCCAGCCCCAAAAGACCGGATTCATGTTGCCCCACACCCCGACACCGGTGATGATCAAATAACCCACACAACCAAACAGCATTCCCGTCAGCGACAAAGAAACCGCCATCGCCACCAGCCAATAGACCGACAAATTCGGATCTTCAGCGATGCGACAGACCTTCTCGGTCACCGATCGATAGTCATTGGCCCCCAGAACCAACGGTGCCCGTTGACCTGGTACTTCTCGCACTTCTTCATAAGGCGTCAGTCGTGGGGTCGCTACTGCCATATCTGTCATTCCTGATGTCGACAATCTTTGCCGCTTAATCGAACTCAAAATACTGGTTGCTACGCTCTCGTCTCAGCAATCTCTTACTCAGACATGTTTCGAATCTCATGTAATCAGCCCGTTTGTTTTCAAATCGGGCTGCTTGATTCCAAGGATGGAATCATCAAAAACACCCGGTTACAGGCATTTTTGGGTGTTGAAATTTGACCGGAAGTCGATTTTCAACAGACTGTTAAGGAGTTCCCGCTGCTGGCTGTGACAACGGACTACCTTCGCCCGTCGGTTGCTCAGCATCGAGTCGTCCCATGCCATCGGCTGCAGGCTTGTGTTGGCCTTCAACAGAGTCGGCATCCATATCGTGGTCGTGATCGTGAGCATGCTCGCCGTGCCCCTCTTCACCGTGCTCACCTTCACCGTGCCCACCTTCGTGGTCACCATGATGTTCACCGGGCTGGAGAAAATAGTCTGCTTCAAGATCCGGGTGAGGATTGCGAATCCGCGCCAGGTAACGTGTCCTCGGCTTGACG
Source organism: Planctomycetaceae bacterium (assembly GCA_041753175.1). Lineage (GTDB taxonomy): Bacteria > Planctomycetota > Planctomycetia > Planctomycetales > Planctomycetaceae > SXPC01. Next base: position 1,028 of record JBGSVC010000019.1, on the reverse strand, counting down.
TTCAACTCACCAAGCATCGAGTAGGCACGTTCTTCGTTATGCAGTTTGTAGACCTGACTGTCATGATCTTTCAAATTCCCGAAGACAATCGCTTCAGTCGGACAGGCATCCTGACAGGCAGTCTTGATCATCCCATCAGGAATCGCCGCCAGTCGATCTTCATACGTCACCATCCCGCCAGATTTGGCCAGTTGGTTTTTCGCTTCGATCTTGCCGTTTTGAATTCGCTGCACGCAATACGTACATTTCTCCATCACCCCACGACTGCGAACCGTCACTTCAGGGTTGAAGACCAGTTGCACCAACTGCTGTTCGGGCTCATAAAGGTGTTTTGTATAGCTCAAATAATTAAATCGACGCACTTTGTAGGGGCAGTTGTTGGCACAATAACGTGTCCCGATACAGCGGTTATACGCCATATCGTTAAGACCCTCTTCACTGTGAACCGTCGCCGCCACGGGGCAAACCTGTTCACACGGAGCGTTCTCACATTGCTGACAGGGCAACGGCTGAGATGCGATTCCTACCTGAGCGTCATCATCCCAAATATCATCGGTGTGGTGAGGATCTTCTCCACCTTCGCTGTGTCCTGATGTAAAGTAACGATCGATCCGCAACCAATGCATCTCGCGACCACGCGCCACCTGATCCTTACCCACGATCGGTACGTTGTTTTCAGACTGACAGGCCACCATGCAGGCATTGCAGCCTAAACATTTCGACAAGTCAATCGCCATCCCCCACTGATAGGGCTCTGTGTATTCAAACTCTTTCCACAATGATTCCAGAGGCGGCGTGTGTACTCGGTGTTTAGCAAAGTCGGGATGCTTTTGATATTCCGTCGCAGTCCCTTCTCGAACCAAAGACCCCACACGACCGGCGATCTCTTCCAGCCCCGCGGTATCAATCGCCCAGTGATCCTGTGTTTTAGCCAGTTGATAGGTCTTCGATGTCGCTTTGACCGACAGCCCTACCGAAAAAGCAGGTTCGTCAGAAGGACGTATCAGATAGGCATTCACTCCCACGGG
>JBGSVC010000018.1:0-3753 GCA_041753175.1 Planctomycetaceae bacterium | reverse complement strand
GTTAATGCCCCTTCGACCTATCTTCCCCGACAAATTATCAGCGACGTGGCCCTGGCTTCTCCCCCTGTGCATTTCTTTTCGGCTTCCAATGAGGGGTCTTCTCCCTTTGAGATCAACCCTGCACGTGCGTTGTATGCTAACCCGAATCTTTATTCAGGGTCTACGCCGTTAATCGACCTGCTTGATCCTTATGAAGGGATGACCGGCGTTGACATGAGCATTCCAGCAAATCGAAATCAATTTCAGATGTCCAATCTGGATACGTTTCGCCTGTTAGCCGGTGCTCCCAAGTTTTTTAACGGGACCTCCATCATCGCCGAAGATGCGTATCCCGGTAGAAACGGGGAAGGCAGTAATCTCGTCAACGATTTGTTAGGCATCGGGTTTCCAAGCGGAACCTTGACGTCTCCGACCAAAGAGATCGCTTATGTCTCATTGTTTTCGCAGGCGGGAAATACGAAATCCAATGGGAATCCTGTCGATGACGATAACGACTCGGCGATTGGAGCCGGTCAAGGAGGAAATCAACCACCCACTTTATTGGGACTGACAGTGCCTCCTTCCGTCCATCCGGTCGATCCGCTGGGAATCGGAAGTGTGGTGGATACAACGACTTCTGCGATCGGTTCTTTCGGTGCGCCACGCTTGCCCACATCGACTGTCGGCCCGTGGTCGCCGGCTACATTCCCGCAATATGACGGTACGTGGCAATACTCCTTTTTTAATACAAACTACAAGATTTTCCCCTGGTCACTGCTTTCCACCTACTCTGGATCCAATAACAGTATCGTTATCAATCAGGGGAACTACCCACTGATCAGCGCACCTTCGTACGACCTGATCACAGGCATGACTCAATATCATCTCTTTAACGAAGATGATGAGCTCACGCTGGAGCCAGAATTTATCGACCCAACCAATGATAGTGTTTTTGCTGTCTCGGAAATGGAAGGGCTACATTTTGATGATGGTGACTACAACAGTCCGCCGTTAAACGTGAAATCTCGATTGCGTGATCTGATGCCTTTTAATCTCGATGGGCACGATGATGCCCCGTTTATTCGCCAGCAATTCACGACAGCGAGTTGGGCGCGTCGTGAGTTTTCGGTGTTGCCGCAACCTGATACGGGAGCCAATGGAATTGATCGTCGTTGGGAATACAACAACGACATCACCAACACAACCTATACGTCTCGTCCGACGCTGGTGAGGGGAACATTCCCACCGGCGTTTGGATTTACCGCAGCAGAACGGACAACGAATGGTCCTGTCGCCACTCCCAATGCCCTGCCCTATCAAACCGAAGATCCGTTTCGGATTCCGATTCGTCGCTGGCTGGGGATTGAAGCCAATCGTGTGGATATCACGAATTATCTGTTGCAGCGCCGGCTGTTGCTTAATCAACTGGTCGATTACGACCTGAATACCGGGGCGGTGCGGTCGCGACCGTTGACGCCGCATCCTGTGTTTGATGCCAGTAGTGCCAATCAACCCATGGAATTGCTGGTGCATACGAATGATTACGAAGATCTTAATGTTCTGACGGCATACCCTTATGCACGTTCAGAAATCACCACTGACCCGCTCGCGCAGGAATGGTGGGCCCGATATGACAGACAACGTCTGGCGCGGGATATCTATGTGTTGCTGTATACGCTGGGGGCGCCTGATTTCGAACTGGGTTCACCTGGGACACCGTTCAATCCACTGACAACTCCCTACCCCTTGACGGGAGATGACCGGAACAACAACGGCGTTGCAGATACTGTCGAAAAGATGGCGCAGTTCGCCGTCAACTTTGTGGATGCGCAGGATGAAGATGACTGTATTACCCGGTTTGAATACGACTCGGATCTGACAGACGGCTGGCAGGTAGATGTCGCCGTTCTCAATGATGACAATGCAACGACGCTCCCTGATAATACTAATAACGTCGCCTATGGAGTCGAAGCGCAGTCGTTGACGTTCAGTGAAGCGCAGTGGATCTTCCTGTTAAATAAGGATTCCACTCCGGGCGATGACCCCTTCACCTTTGATGACGATTCAGAAGATCAGCATCACCTCTATTTAGAACTTCGAAATGCTCGCCCCTTCGATATCGATTTGCGACAGGGAGCCTGGCGGATTCGACGTTTGCCGGTTTATAAAGATAACAATACCGTCAATGCCTCCGTTGAAGAGCGACGGTTGTATTTTGCGGATTCAAATTTGAGTGCTACGCTCGCGATTGATACCGTTCCAGCCGGGGGATTGTATACCATCGGGACACATAACAGCACCAAGGATGACGGAACGAATGTCATTCCAGCGGCGTTTCGAGCCCGCTATGACGCAACCGCGAGTGAGGCGAATGATTTCCACCGGGTCGCGCCGGCAGCCGTTGCACCTGGTCGAATTGAAACGACGCCGACAACTTCGAGCGATATTTCGACACCAGTATGCAACCTGGACTTGGTTTTTGGTCAGGCAGCGACATTGACGAACATCGCGGATGGGACCCAGTTTATCGTCACAACGCCGACGGATGCTGACGCGATGACATCGACTCCTGACGTCAAAGGAGAATTTTTTGATCCGGATGATGATTTCTTTGGAAATCGAGGAGATGTTACGGGCAGCAACGAAGAAGTGACCTTTGTGCTGGAACGTCGGATGAATCTGAATCATGCGTATAATCCGGCAGCTCGGGTGGCCAATGCTGGCGATTATGGTGATGGTGCCAATGGCTGGATTGCAGCCAACCGAGCCTGGAATGAGTGGGTCGAAGTGGACCGAATCTCGACAGTGCGTGGATTAGTCGACATGCAGACGACGATCACCGGTCATGATCAGATGCAGGCACAATTGGCAGATGCGACCAGTCGTGAGCGTCAGCAGCCGCTCTTTGCAGCAGGACTCGATCCCCAACAGGGTTCTGCTGGCCAAGTCCCCGGAACGCTGGGTGAACGCGAACATGCCGATGCTCTGGGGATGGGAGTGACACAACCGGCCGCGAATCCAGCCGTGTACGGGGCTGGTGTGCTTGTTGCTGCCCAAGCTAATAGCATTGGTGTCGTCAATACAAACTCTCCGGCTGCGTTCACGACTTGGCAACCACATTTTGATCGCACATTCACATCAGTGATGGAGGCTTTATCGGTTCCACTTTATGGTCCCACGCCAAGACGCCAGGATGAAGACAACGATCCGACAACGGCGGCTGCGACCTGGAATATCTGGACGGGTGGGGCCAGCCATGCCATGGTCTCTCCGAGTGTGGCTCCTACTCCATCAACGACACCTGGCAAAATGAACGACGATCTGATTGCCAGCCGATGGTTTATGAACCCTCAAGGCGTGGATGCGGATTTCGATGGCGATGGCGATCTGGAAACGTTGACCCCAGCCGATGCCCCCAGGAATCGCTGGTATCGACTACTGGAGTTCTTTGAGAAAGAGCCCGAGATTCATAAATCGATCGCGAATTTATTGCCCGTGGCGCGGACTCCGGGCCGGATAAATTTGAACACAATCCGTTCCACCCAGCCGAACACAACGGGAACACATCCTCAAGCCGGTTATTTACCTGCCCTGGCGGCTTTAATTGATGATGAAGCTCACTTGCGAGCGGATTTTGATTTGTCCGATAATATCGAGACGGATCGATTATGGGGTGAGCAGTTGCTCGTCTCGCGGGATAGCTACGATCCCTTCTGGGCCTACAACACGACTCCAGTCAATATTTCGTTGCCAGGAGCGATCGGCTCACATCCG
>JBGSVC010000017.1:0-6347 GCA_041753175.1 Planctomycetaceae bacterium | reverse complement strand
GGCGATAGCAGGGATTCGAGTCACAAGCAGACCTTAGAAATTATCAGAATAAGCGATGGAGAATAGAGTGGCGGGACTTTTCAACACATCAATAAAAGATCATATCGATTATTTCCATTGAAGTTAACGCTCATTGCGGTCTTCGTTCAAGTCTTTGAGTCATTAGTGACAAGATTAAATTCGATATTTGTCATCAATATTCAGTTTGAACCGCGTATGATCCCATCCTGCAACAAAGTTTTGAAACCCGCATTTGAACGTATTCGTTTTTTCAATGACCAGGTAGGCAATTTCGGGATGATTTTTATGGTAACTTTCAGCAAATTCATGGCCACCAATGAATAATGCCGTCGCCAAAGCGTCGGCTTGCTCGGCGGTCGGGGCCAAGACGACGGCATGGAGGACATCTGTGGATGGCCAGCCTGTTCTGGGGTCAATCAGGTGACCATAACTGATCCCATCAACAGTATGAAATTGGACACCTGCTCCACTCACTCCAATCCCTGTTTGACTAACTGTCAATGAGCCAAGGACCCGCTTGGAATCCAGTGGATGATTGAGTGACAAGGTCCACCCCTCACAGTTTTTAGGGGCCATGCCCGCATAAATACTGCTTTGACCGCCATGAAAGAGGAAGCTTTGCTGATTGTTTTCTTGAAGAAATCGGACAGCGCGATCGACAGCATAACCTTTGCCGATGGCACCCAAGTCAAAGGAAATGCCCGCATTTTGGAATGAGATGGCCTGCTGTTCGTGATTAAAACTGACTTGATCGGGCCGACATAATTCAACGGCCTGGTCAATTTCAGCGAGCGTGGGGACTCGACCTTGTTTTCGGGCCTCTCTCCATAACAAGGTCAGCGGACGACTACAAGGATTAAAGGCACCTTGAGTCTGTTTCCAAAACTCGACCGCACGAAGCAAGAGTTCAAACAGTTGAGGCTCAATGGAAATGGGGTGTTCATTTCCAAGTTCATTCAATCGCGAGAGTTCTGAGTGAGGGCGGTAGATTGAAAGTTGCTCTTCAAGTTCGCCAATTAACTCCAGTGCATCAGAGACCAATGCTGTCTGAGAGCGGTCTTCGGCAGGCCAGATACATGCAAATTGACAAGCCATCGCCTGACGTTGAAGCTTCAGAAGTTGACCGGAAAACATTTCACTGGTGTTATTGGTGTTATGAGGAGCGGGGAGAAGGGTTTTGCCTGTCTGGCCGAAAGCAACACCGATTGCGTCGACGAAAGATCTTCCAATGAGAAACTCTCGACGTGAAGAACTGTTGGCGTCGGGCGAATTCAATGAGTTTTCCTAGAAATTATGATGGATGATGGAATGCGATCAAATTGCAGTGACGAACGGTGACGCCATGTTATCATCAGGCATTTACAACAAACGAGGGAAATACTTATCGACAACAAAAGTTGATTTATGATAAAATATAATCAAACAAATCTCTTGTCGAACATCGTATGAGATAAGTAAGTCTGACCTTTTAATCCCGGGTCTTGAGTGGTTCATCCGTTAGTCAATCACCCGAATTCTCAACGTCTGGAACATTGGCACGTTGTTTGGGTTTGACCAAAGACGGGGAAATGTTTTGTTTATTGACTTTCTGTGGAGCAGACATGTCAGGTCGACAACACAACAAAAACGGATTTGATGTCGCAGCATCTTTTGCCACGATGATGGTTCTGACAATGGGTTTTGTTTTTTCACTGGCATTGATTTTTGCATTCAGTAAGCAGGCAGAGTTCAGTGCCGCGTGGTTGACGTTCTTTTATGTTGCTCTGACATGCTGGCTGTTTATTCCACGTGAACGGTCGGCTGCCGCTGGGGATGATTTGAAATTGATCTCCTCAGCAAACAAGACCGTGATCACCAAAAAGCATCATTACAAATTGAAAAAAATCCGTTCACGTAATGGCCGAATGGGCCAAAATCAGCCGCCGACCGCTGAGAAAATCCGTGAAATCAAGCAAACAGGGGTCGTTTTTGTTCCCCCAACATCACGTTCTGCCTCCACCTAAAATGCTCGCTGGGAGAGGGATTGACAGAATCCGCCGTTAACTATTCGACATCTCCGAAATAGATCAAGTCGCATGATTTCCTGTTGATCCCTATTGTCCATTTTTACATTTTGAGTATACTTCGTTGACATTCTTATTTGATGTTCATTTCCTTTGGAGACATTTATATGGTGACTTTGACAGAAAAGGCTGCTAAGGAAGTGCAGCGTTTCATGACGGAGAATCAACCCGAAGAACAACTCGTCCTGAGAGTTGCAGTCGCAGCGGGTGGTTGCAGCGGTTTTCAATACCGACTGGAAATGGATAAGAAAGAATCTGTCGATGAATCCAAAGACCACATTGTCGAACAACATGGTGTGAAGGTGGCTATTGATAAAAAAAGCTTCCTCTATCTGGATGGCACAACAATCGATTTTCGTGAAGAAATTGACCGACGCGGGTTCTGCTTTGATAATCCTAATGTCGTAAAAAGCTGCGGATGTGGAAGCAGTTTCCAAGCATAACGAACATCTTTAATGTCGATCTCCTGAGCCGTCGGATTCGTTCGACGGCTTTTTTGTTGATCTACGTTAACCAGTTTAAATCGACAAAGTTCACAATCGCCTGTGAGTTCCTTGTGAATCGTTGCGATTAAGTACACTGATTACTTTGAAATATCGTCTGATAAAAAGATCGACTCTGGTTGTTTCGATTTCCGTCTGATAAGATTATTATCCACATACGAACAACGAAACATATCTAAGGGTCTGATGCATGTTGCTGGCAGGAAAAAACGCAGTTGTGACCGGGAGTTCCCGAGGGATTGGCTGCGGTTGTGCCCTTGAACTTGCTCGTGCCGGGGCGAACGTCGTTGTGAATTATGTGTCGAATCGAGAGGAAGCGCTAGACGTTGTTGAGAAGATTCAGCAAATGGGTGCCAAAGCTGTCGCGATACACGGCAACGTGGTCAACCCCGATGATGTCCAAAAACTCGTGGACACTTGTGTGAGTGAGTTTGGCTCTTTGGATCTTTATATTTCCAATGCAGCGTTCAGTGATCGCGAGAAAATGATTGAAGCAGATCTGGACGGGTTTCGAAAGACCATCGATATCTGCATGTGGGGGGCGTTTTTTGGAGTCCGGGCCGCCTCTTTACAAATGATCAAGCAACAGACATCCGGCTCAATCCTGGTGGTCAGTTCCCCCCATGCAGTACTGCCGATTCCTGGTGCCATGGCATACAACATGGCCAAAGCGGCTATTGATCAGATGGCACGTACGGCTGCAATTGAATTGGCTCAGCATCGCATTCGGGTTAATATTTTGCATCCTGGCTGGATTGACACGCCTGGTGAAAGAAAGTTTTTCACCGAAGAGCAAATTCGTGAAGGAGCAAAGAATATTCCCTGGAAGCGACTCGGTAATATTCACGAAATCGGCAAAGCGGCCGTTTTTATGCTATCTGGCGATGCTGATTACATGACGGGCAGCACATTATTGATGGACGGCGGCATTTCATTGCCGTGGTGGTCGAATCGAGATGAAGGGGCATTGTAATGCTACCTGTCGAACTCAGATGCTCAGTTCTAAATTCGAGTCAAATAGACATTGTGACAAAGCGGTTGGATTACAGGATTGACGAAGAGTGCGTAATCTGTCGTTCTGAAAGTTTTGCGGTTAAGGTTCATAAATCGACCAAAAGTCTGACTGTCGCTTCAGTCTGGTGTTGCCTGCGTTGATCAGGTCGGTGGTTTGGTTATGCTGTGAGTACTCTTTCTTGCTGATGGACGGAGAATAGTCGCTGAGTCAGATTGATGCGTTCAGCAAGAGTCAAACGAGATCCACTCGTTTGAGGCCCTCACAATCATCAGGTCGGTACTGTCCCATATGCGGTTGGTGCCGAAAACTTCTAACGCCCGAGGAGTTCGTATGAGTCAGGAACCGGAATCTCATCATATAGAGAATCATCTTCAGGAAAATCGACTGTTCACGCCGCCGTCGGCATTCGTGCCACGCGTGACGTTCAAGTCGGAAGCAGACTACGAAGCCGCATGGCAGGCAGCTAAAGAGGACCCTGCAAAGTTCTGGGGAGATCTCGCCAAAACGGAACTCACCTGGTCGACTCCCTTTGAAACCGCCATGACAGGCGAAATGCCGAATACGAAATGGTTTTCCGGTGGAAAGATCAATGCCTCGGTGCAGTGTCTGGACCGACATTTAGGGACGGCGCGAGAAAATAAGGCAGCGATCATCTGGGAAGGTGAGCCGGGCGATACGAGAGTTCTGCGCTATCAGGACCTTCATCGTCAAGTGTGTCAGTTTTCCAACGTGCTGATGCAACTGGGCGTGCAGACAGGAGATCGCGTCACGATATACATGCCGATGGTCCCCGAACTGGTGATCGCGACTTTGGCCTGTGCGCGCATCGGTGCAACTCATTCCATCATCTTCGGAGGGTTTAGTGCTGAAGCGATCGCGGAACGCAATAACGACGCACAAGCCAAGGTCATCATCACGGCGGATGGCGGGTGGAGACGAGGCAAAGAAGTCCCGCTTAAGAAGACGGTCGATGAGAGCCTGACACATTCCAAAACTGTAGAGAAAGTGGTTGTGTATCGCCGAACTGGTTCTGACGTGACGATGCAACCGGATCGGGATTATTGGTGGCATGAGTTGATGGAAACGGCCAGCCCGGATGCACCAGCCGTAAATGTCGACAGCGAACATCCTCTGTTTATTCTGTATACCTCAGGTAGTACGGGCAAGCCCAAAGGAGTCAGCCACTCGACGGCAGGCTATGTCCTCGGAGCGATGATGTCCAGTCGCTGGGTCTTTGATCTCTCCGATCAGGATACTTATTGGTGTACTGCCGATGTGGGCTGGATTACAGGGCATAGTTATGTTGTGTATGGTCCATTGGCATTAGGGGCCAGTGTGGTGATGTATGAAGGGGCTCCAAATTGGCCGGATGAAGGGCGATTCTGGGAGCTGATCGAAAAATATCGTGTATCGATCTTCTACACCGCACCGACGGCCATCCGCGCATTCATGAAGTGGGGTGATCAGTGGCCACAAAAATACGATCTCTCTTCCTTGAGATTATTGGGGACTGTCGGAGAGCCCATCAATCCCAAGGCGTGGATGTGGTATCACGAGGTGATCGGCGGGGGACGCTGCCCGATCGTCGACACCTGGTGGCAAACGGAAACCGGAGGAATCCAGATCAGTCCATTGCCCGCAATTACGGCGACAAAACCGGGGAGTTGTACGAAACCTTTGCCAGGAGTCGTGCCGGCAATTGTCGATGAAAAAGGATCTCCACTGGAAGATAATCAGGGTGGATTACTCGTCATGACACAACCATGGCCGCATATGCTGCGTACTTTACACGGCGATCACGACCGTTTTCTGGAGACCTATTTTTCCAAGATTCCTGGTCACTATTTTGCAGGTGATGGGGCGCGACGGGATCGCGATGGATATTACTGGATTCTGGGCCGAGTTGATGATGTCATCAATGTCTCAGGGCATCGGTTGAGCACAATGGAAGTCGAAAGTGCCCTGGTCTCGCATCCCAGCGTGGCGGAAGCTGCTGTCGTCGGATACCCCCACGAGATCAAGGGGGAAGGCATTTGTTGCTTCGTCTCTCTAAAATCCGATGAAAGCGCAAACCTGAAGGACGAACTGACGGCTCATGTGCGTAAACAAATTGGAGCATTAGCAACTCCCGACCAGATTCGTTTTGCCGCTGGACTACCGAAGACGCGCAGCGGCAAAATCATGAGACGCCTGTTGCGAGATATCGCCGCCGGAAAGGAAACCGTGCAGGACACAACAACACTAGAAGATTACAATGTCTTGGCCAAGCTGAGAACAGAGGAAGAGTAGGGCGTGAAACCAAAGAGAATTGGCCGAAAGAAAACAACAATTCCCAACGCTATTGCGGGCAATGGCCTGGGGAAAGATGTGTATTTCAGCGCCATTAAGCACTGTTTTGATACACTCCGACGCCACCTGGAACAGACACTCTTTTTTGAAGTCCGACTTTCAGAATAGCTGATTCAACGACATGTTTTCTTCGCGATTATTTTGGCGCATCTTAATTGCTTATGCGGCGATGACGTTGTTGGCGATCATCTCGTTTGTACTGATCCTCTTTGAGCAGCAAAAAAATATTGTCGTGGCTCACTACGAAGCCAGTCTGGCTTCGTCACTGAGCTATTTGCAGGAAGATGCCATCCTCAGTTTGACCGACAAACAGCAGAGTCAACGATTGACCCAACTGAAAATTTATGCCGATGAAAATGGGCAACGTCTGTTGTTCTTCACTCCCGAGGGGCTGGT
>JBGSVC010000016.1:0-1646 GCA_041753175.1 Planctomycetaceae bacterium | reverse complement strand
AATAACTCAAAGGGCAATTCTCCTACCGAGAGGACAAACGTCAGTGCAGAAGCTGTGATGAAAGGGAAGAGTTTTGAGACATACCAGCGGGCATCACGCATGCCCGAGGAAAACGCGCCCAAATAGACGAGTGGAAGCAATGCCCATGGCTTAAAGAAACCGACCACCATCCACCATTCAAACGGGGCTGGCAGGACTCCGGGCACAGAAATATACAATCCAAATAACAACGCCGGCAGGAGAGTCACGACTTGAACGATGATTAAGCCCGAAAAGACTTTAGCGAGAATAAGCTCGCCTCGCCTCTTTGGTCGATGCAGATAAAACAACCATGTCCCGCGCCCAAACTCCCAGAGTGTTTGCCAAAATCCCATGACGATCGCGATGAAATAGGCACCTATATAGTAGTAGCTCAGAAAACTGAATCCTAAAAATGGATAGGGAACCTCATCGACGACCGTGAAGTTGATGATGTCATAGCTGAGGAAAAAGCATGTAAAACCGATCAAATAATAGCCCGCCAATACATAAATGAGTGGCCGGGCTTGCAGCAGTTCTTTGATCAAAACGTGTTTGGCCCACATGGGAGTTCTCCGAGCGGTTGCTGATGTTTGGCTGTCGAAAAATCAATTGACAAAACTCTGATTCCAACGCTGTTTAAACGGATTCGAAAATGTTGTGGCTGCGTTTGTTGGTTCTGGCGTACGCGAGGAAGGCGTCTTCGAGGTTGAGATCTTCAATTTCAAAAGATCGGGCGTTGATCTGGGTCGCGAGGCGTTGATGAGTTTCGTCCGGGTTGACGATGACGGCGTAAAGTCGCCCGAGCATGACCCAGGAGCGAATCACGCCAGGGGCTGGCGGGAAGGTCGTTCCCAGAGGCGGTGGTGTGTCAAACTCCATTACGACCTGTCGGACCGACTGCTTGAATGTTTCTGTCGGGCAGTCAACCCGCAACACGCCATCGACCATAATACCAATCCGATCGGCGACGCGTTCGACATCGCCGAGGATGTGTGAACTGAAGAGAATTGTGCGTCCTTTTTTCTGAATGATCTGAATCATGGACTCGATGAAATCGCGACGCACCACCGTATCCAGCCCTAGGGTGGGATCGTCCAGAACGAGTAGTTCCGGATCGGGCGCGATCGCCAAGGCCAACGAAATCTGCGCCTGCTGACCTTTGGAGAAGCGTTTGATGGGGCGGTTGGTGGCGAGTTCGAAATGATGGATGATGCGGTCGAACAAGTCTTGATCCCAGTTGGCGTAAAACGACTTGGTGAAGTTCATGAGTTGCTTGATCGTCATCCAGGCATACATGGGATGCCCCTCGGCGATGTATGCAATCCTCCCCCGAGTCGCAGGCTTGATGTTGGTGATGTCATCGCCAAGGATCGATCCTGCGCCTGCATCTGGTGGGAGCATTCCCATGAGCATTTTGGTCGTCGTTGATTTTCCGGCACCGTTGCAGCCGAGGAACCCATAGACGCAGCCTTCGGGGATGCGGAGGTCGAGGGATTTGACGACAGGCTTTGTGCCGTAGTATTTGGTGAGGCCTTGGGTCTGGATGGCGAAGTATGTGTTCATGGGGAAGTGCTCTTGAAGTGAGGGTGAGTCAATCCTGGATGTTCAGATGATATGATGGTGTT
>JBGSVC010000015.1:0-5576 GCA_041753175.1 Planctomycetaceae bacterium | reverse complement strand
ATGCTTTCTATATGACATGAGTGTCGGATTGCCGGATCAAAAATTGTAAAATCGACATCCAACTTTTTTGGTGGCGGGAGGTTGCCTGAGGGAAACGCCGGGGGACTGAAGAAAGATTTGCCAGTTGGCTTTGACTGTCTTATGATCAGGGAGTGGACAGATTTCGAATTCCATTGTTGTGTCGGGGATGATTTCGATGAGACCCTATTATACGCTTGGTGTTTTCTCCTTATTACTCCTGTCGGCTTGCAGTAAACCTGCTCCATCGGGGGCTCCTGTTCAGAACGCCGAGGCTCCCCCTGCCAAGAAGGTGCCTTTGACGAAACAAAAAACGAGTGTCATCATCGATAAGAATAAAGCGATGGCTGAGAATCCCAATCTTGCCCCCAAGGTCAACAAGGTCGAGGGATATGATCCGATCAGTACGTCATTGACGGGTTATCTGGCTGCAGCGTCGCAGGTGAACGTGGCGAGTTTTCAGCACAACATTCATCTGGTCGAAACGATGGAAGAGCGACGTCTGACGTTTGCGGAAATGCAGCAATACATCAAAGAATACAACATGCAGTTCAATGCTCTGCCGGATTATCAGTTTTATGCCTACGATGATCAAACCGGCGAGTTTCTGATTTTGGAAGACTCTGCTCTTAAAGAGAAACTGCATGCGGAAGCACGGAAGTAGGTCGCTGTGTAACGCGATACTCAATTCGGACGGCCGATTTTGAGAATGCTCAGGACGACGGCATATTCATCGAGATAGCCACAACGCGCGAGGACCTGGGCGGCGGCGGTGTCGAATTGGCCGTCGATCAGAAATCGATTGTGGATGTGAACGCCGATGACTTCGCCGAGGATCAAGGTGTTTTTTGTGGACGATTCGTTCGTTTGCAAGACGGGAATAATCTGCGTGACTTTGCATTCCATGGCGACGGCGATGTTTTTGATGCGTGGTGGTTTGACGAAAGTGGAAGGAGACATTTCGAGGCTGGTGAATTCAAACTCACTGACGTGTGGAGGAAGGCTGGTCGACGATTTGACCATTTGTGTGGAGAGGTCGAGGGTTGCGAGGTTGAAGACGAATTCACCTGTGGCTTCGCAGTTGCGCTGGGTATCTTTGCGCGTGCTGCTGGAGAAGCCGATGATGGGTGGGTCGTCACTGAATGCGTTGAAGAAACTGTAAGGCGCCAAATTCGCGACGCCCTGAGGATCGATGGTCGAGATCCAGCCGATGGGGCGTGGGGCGATGATGGCCTTGAATGGGTCGTGGGGTAAGCGATGGCCGGCGTGTGGTTGATAACTATGATAGTCCATGAGTGAATTTAACTTCTCAAATGTGCGTGTTGGAAATCGCCTGAAGCCGGGCGTTTTCTGATCGCGTGCCTGTCGTTATGCAGCGTGTGGAGAAATCAAGAGGGTTGCTGTGAATAATGATGTGTGAATAACGTCGTGTCTTGATGGCGGGGGATGACTGTTTATTCATGTTGCCTGAGTGACTATCTTCCGTTATGAACAGCATGATGTCGACAACATATTACCTTGAAATGCTTGATCCTCAACAACTTCGTCCCAAGGGGCGGCCTTCGGTGGATTTTGAGGTGCGTGAATCCCGGTGCAAAAGTTTTCCTGTCAACCGTTTCTTTTATCACTATGTCGGGCATGCCTGGAAGTGGAAAGACAAGCTCTCGTGGACGGACGACCAATGGCGTGAGTATGCCCATTCTCCCGAACTTCGGCTTTGGATTGGCTTTGTCCAAGGGACTCCTGCCGGTTATTTCGAACTGCATCGAGATCCTCAGACGGGGGATGTCGAGATTGCGTATTTCGGGCTGGCTGGTGCGTTTGTTTCACAAGGCCTGGGAGGTTATTTTCTCACGAGTGCTCTGGAGGCGGCATGGGAGTGGGAAACCAGCCGCGTTTGGGTACATACCTGTTCTCTGGATCATCCGGCGGCGCTGTCGAATTATCAGGCTCGGGGGATGGTGCTTTACGATGAGGTCATTGAACCGCTATCTTAAGAATGATCTGGTGTAATTGGTGAAAAACGATGATGGCCTCGGCTTGTCGGCGTATAGAATTGATCTGATCAAACAATGGAGTCGGCCTCTTGGGGGGTATTGGTTGTTTGTGTTCTCCTGTGTTTGTGTTCTCCTGTGTTTGCGGTTGACTACACTGTTATGTGATCAACACCATCTGAGCTCTCACTGAGTTTTTAGGAATCGAAAAGGATATTTTCCATGCGACTGATATTAAGCTGTCTTGTCATGATTTCATTGGGTGGCTGCATGCAATCGACGTCAGAAAAGACGTCTGCACCACTGTCACGGACTGCAACTCCCGTCACGCCGATCGCCTTTCATGCCGGTGAGAAAGTGACGCTGGAAGTTCCGACGATGCATTGTCCGGTGATGTGTTATCCGAAAGTCAAAGAGACGCTTGAAGGGATGGAAGGAGTGGCGGCGGTGGCGCTTGTGCCTCAGAAGGAGGACGGGGTGATTGATGATCATCGTGTGAGTGTTGAGTTCAAAGGGGACATGACGAGCACGGACGCGATTGCGGCGCTGACGCAGGCTGGGTTTCCCGATGCGAAGTTTGAGTAAAGTAGAGTGGCGGGTGCTGAGCACTTGGTGGAAGTTATGCCCGTCTCTGATCGTCCAGGATGCATAACGCGGTGCGCTCGATCATTTGAGGAAGGGATTCGAGGTTGAACTGCCCGTTTTGAACGTGAAAACCCTCGTTTGTGTGAGTGGCACTCTATTTGCAATCCTGTTGATGTGATCGGCATTACCGCCGAGAGACAATTTCATCAACATAAGGATACCGACCATGAGTGCTCAAAAGAGTTTTTGCACCGCCGATGATTTAACGACGTGGGATCGCGTCAAAAAAGCGTTTGCCAATGACTGGGAACAAACTAAATCCGACTTTGGTTCAGATGAAGCCAGAGATTTGGATCAGGATGTCGATGATACTCTGAAGCAGGCGTCTGGATCGGATGATGCTTTTGAAAACCGAGAGCAAGCCTTCCGATTTGGGTATGCTGCTCAACGTCGTTATCAGACTCAGTATCCACAATGGAATGAGTCTTTGGATGAGCAGCTTGCCAAAGATTACGAAGGGGATTACGACGCTGACCGCGACTATATCCGCCATTCTTATGAATATCGCTATAAACCTCGATAGGCGATTGCAAACAACGTAAAAAAATGCCCGTCAAATCGACGGGCATTTTTTATGCGCAGTTCCCGCGTTAGAACTCTTTACAGAGTGGGAGTCGGAACTGGAGGGATTGCTGTCGGAGTGAGAGGAGAAACGAGGCTGAGGGGTGGCGTGGCGATAATGTCTTCTTTTTACAATAAATATGAGTGTTGAAAATAACAATATCGATAAATGACTAAGAATTCATTGATAAATGTTGCCAACAGAAGTGCGGCTTTTTACAACGGGTGTTATTTGGAGGCCTGTTTGAAATCGAATTCGTTTGGGTCTTCAACACTCTGAAAACGTTTCAAGCCGGGCATTTTTGATGTTTCCATTTATGGAATCATGCAGCCTATTGAGAAAATCAACGGGCGGTTAGCTGACATTTCCAGTGTCTTAATAATCTATAGGCGATCAGGGTGGGTGATAGTTTTTGGATACGATTTCAGTATGTCATTTAGGGGCTATGGAATCCTGCCACGATGCAATTTTAGAGTCAGTTCAAAGTTGAGGAAGATGAGCAATGATTTGTCGAATGGTGTGTGTGTTGGTGCTGGTGAGTTTGGTTGCCGAAGTTCATGCCGAAGAAGCCGAGGTGGTGATTTATGGTGGAACGAGTGCAGGGATCATGGCTGGTGTGCAGGTTCGTCAGATGGGCAAATCGGTGATTGTGATTGAGCCCACGGATCGGATCGGTGGATTGACGACAGGGGGTCTTGGTCAGACTGATATTGGAAATAAAGAAGCGATTGGTGGTTTGTCGCGTGAGTTTTATCGGCGCGTTCGATCGTATTACGCCGATGCTGCACACTGGAGATGGCAGAAACCTGAGCAGTATCAAGACGGAGGGCAGACGACAACGAAATCGCACGAGGATGCGATGTGGACGTTTGAGCCGTCGGCGGCGCTGGCGATTTTGCAGGGCTTTGTGGATGAATATGAATTGCGGGTGGTTTATGGTCAACGACTGGACCGCAGGGAAGGGGTTGAGGTGGTTGATCGTCGGATTACGTCGATCAGGATGGAGGATGGGACTGTTTATCGTGGAAAAGTTTTTATCGATGCGACCTATGAAGGAGATTTGTTGGCGACCTCTGGCGTGAGTTATGTTGTGGGGCGAGAATCTATTGAGGACTATGGTGAAAAGTACGCCGGCGTGCAGACGAACGGGCCGCGGGCGAGCAATCATAATTTTATGGAAGGCGTTGATCCGTTTGTCGTCAAAGGTGATCCCGGCAGTGGATTGCTTCCGATGATTTCGCGGGAAGGTCCTGGAGTGGTGGGGGCTGCTGATGGGCGAATTCAGGCTTACTGCTATCGTATGTGCTTGACGGATCATGCAGAGAATCGCGTCGCGTTTAAGAAGCCAGAGGGATACGATGCAGTCAATTATGAATTGTTATTTCGAAATTTTGAAGCCGGCGAGATGCGTATTCCCTGGAACAATTCTGCGATGCCGAATCGAAAAACGGATACGAATAACACGCATGGATTTTCCACGGATTTTATTGGAGGGAATTACGACTATCCCGAAGCTGATTATGCATTGCGAGAGCAGATTATTGGGGAGCATCTGAGATTTCAACAGGGACTGATGTGGACGTTGGCGAACCATGAGCGGGTGCCTGAAAAGATTCGTCGCGAGGTGAGTCGATGGGGGACGTGCAAAGATGAGTTTGTGAATTCTGGAGGGTGGCCCGGGCAGCTCTATATTCGAGAGGCACGTCGGATGGTTGGTCCGGTCGTGATGCAAGAGAAGCATTGTGAGGGGCGAGAGGTGGTCGAAGATGCGATCGGTCTGGCTGCCTATGGGATGGATTCTCACCATGTCCAACGGTATGTCACGGTGGATGGTGCTGTTAGAAATGAGGGGAATATTCAGGCGAAGGTGTCGGGACCGTATCCGATCAGTTATCGATCGATTGTGCCTCGAAGTGAGGAATGTGAGAACCTGCTGGTTCCAGTTTGTTTATCGTCGACGCATATTGCATTTGGATCGATACGGATGGAACCGGTGTTTATGATTTTGGGGCAAAGTGCGGCGACGGCGGCGGTGATGTCTGTTGAGAATCAAACGAGTGTGCAAGGGGTTGACTATCGTTTGCTGAGGGAGAGGTTGCTTTCGGATCAGCAGGTGCTGGACAGATGAGGTCAGTGAGGGTGTCTAGTTAGAACGAGCGGACGATTACGCATTTACGGTGATAGTTGCGAAATATGTCGCAATAAAAGGATGAAGAATGGCGTATTTGCCGAAAAGTAAAGAAATTCAAAAAAGGGAGTTGCAAATCTCAATCATTAGTGGGTATTCTTTGATATGTGAGTCAGTGATTCACGCTTGCAAACATCATCAATCGTTTTAGTCTGGAGTTGAGGGTTAT
>JBGSVC010000014.1:0-5790 GCA_041753175.1 Planctomycetaceae bacterium | reverse complement strand
CAGCTCAAGCGAAGTGATTCAAACGCTTCATGAGCACGGGTTTCATCAACAAGCAGAAGACTATCTGAGAAGAATACTGCAAGAATCTTACCGCAAAGGTAAAGAAGGGTCGCTACAGAATATGCGGCTTCATCGAGCACTGCTAACTATGATAGGAACCCGTTTACATCTGCTATACAGTTGCTATTTTAAATAGCAGAATTTATCCACTTCTCACCCTTCTTATCTTATTGTTGAATTATGTCTATTCTCATCTCTGCAATAATGCCAGTATACAACGCAGAGCCGTTTCTATCCCAAGCCATTGAAAGCGTATTGAATCAATCTTTACAAGAATTTGAGCTTATTTGTGTCAATGACGGTTCAACTGACAACAGTTTGACAATATTAAATAGATATGCCTCAATAGATCCACGGATCCGGGTCATTTCTAGGGATAATTATGGCATCCCAAGAACGAGAAACGAGGGTGTCAAAGCTTCGCGTGGTGATTTCTTGGCATGGCTGGATGCCGACGATATTGCTGAGCCTCGCTGGATTGAAAAGCAGCTCCATTTCTTAGAATCATATCCAAGTGTTGTCGCTGTTGGTTGCCAGCTATCTCAGGTCGATGAAGAATTGTTTCCTGTCGAAGTATGGAGCCTTCCCCTTGATCATCATGACATTGATTACGGATTATTAAATGGTATGGGAGGCAGAGTTACACAAAGTGCATGCCTGATGCGTAAGGATGCAGTGCTTAATGTTGGAGGATATAATGAAGCTTATCCCTATGCCGAAGACTACGATCTCTTCCTTCGCCTTGCTGAGCATGGCAAACTGGCCAATCTTCCTGAGGTGTTGGTCCGCAGGCGATTGCATCCTCATTCCATCACCACCATCCTTCCCTCACAAACGCTGCTCGTCCATCAGATCATTAATGAAACGTGCAAACGACGTGGTATTGAGCCGTCGATCAAACTTGACCTCTCCCCTCAAGGCCATGCCTGCCAACAGCAAAGACCCGACCCCAATTCCGTCTACTACCACAACAGCATGACGATCGCGTATAAATCCCTTGTCGCAGGTCATCTGAAAACTTCCATCAAGCATGCCCGACGTGCCAATGACGTCAAGCCCGGATTGGCACCTCGAATGCTCTGGCTGGCTGCGTGTTCCGGACCTCTCTTCTCACGCGTTTTTGTGTCGATGTGGTCGGTCGTAAAACAAGTCAAAGCATTTCTGACATTTCCGTTTCGTCGACACTCCTTATGAATCTCACTTAAGATCTGGAAACTCGTCTCATGCAGAAAGCAGTCATCACTGGTATCACCGGGCAGGATGGGTCTTACATGACCGAACTGCTGATCTCAAAAGGCTATGAAGTTCACGGCATTCTGCGTCGGGCCAGTATGATCAATCGTCCTCGATTGGATCACCTAACGATGAACAACGACCTGGCTTCCAAACAGCTCTTTTTGCATTATGCAGACCTGGAAGACATCACCACCGTTCGGCGACTGATCACCAGAATTCAACCCCATGAATTCTATCACTTTGCAGGTCAAAGCCACGTCGGCTTGAGCTTTGATATTCCCGAATCCACCGCCGACTTCACCGCGATGGGAACCCTTCGACTTTTGGAAATTCTACGCGACCTCCCTGCCCCACCCCGTTTCCTCAATATCGGCAGCAGCGAAATTTTTGGAAACCCGACTCAGTCTCCACAAAACGAACTCACCCCCATGAACCCCGTCAATCCTTATGGGGTCGCCAAAGCCTTCGCCGTGCAAATGACCAGAATCTACCGAGAATCCCACGGCTTATTCTGCTGCAATGCCATCTCCTACAATCACGAATCCCCCCGACGTGGACAGTCTTTTGTCACCCGAAAAATCACTCACGCGGCTGCCAGAATCAAACTCGGTCTGCAGAACATTCTCGAACTGGGAAATATCCATTCCGGACGCGACTGGGGGTTTGCAGGTGATTATGTCATGGGCATGTGGCAGATCCTCCAGCATCACCAGCCCGATGATTTCATCCTCGCGACTGGTCAACTCACAACTCTCAAAGATTTTCTGGAACTGACTTTCAGACGCCTCGACTTGAACTATGAAGACTATCTTCAAATTAATCCCCGCTTCCTACGACCCGTCGATTCAACCACGCTCGTCGGCGATGCCAGCAAAGCCCGTCAAGAACTGGGATGGACTCCACAAACCAGTCTCGACCAACTCATTGACATGATGCTCGATCAGGAGTTTCAAGACCTTCAGATGGAAGGTCATCCGTCATGAACAAGCCCCGACGCATCTTTCTTGAAGCCTCTCAGACGTTGACGACAAACAAAGACCTGACGACCGGAATTCAGCGGGTCGTCAGACATTTGCTCCATTGCGCCCTCAGCGAACATCATGACGATCTGACCATCGAACCCGTCGTGTTCGACATCGATTGCTTCCGGAAAATCGACTCTCGCACCTTCGATGCCCTAAAACGCTCGCCGACACTATTAACGTCCACCGGCTCTAGTCCCCAGCCAACATTCGTTGACAAACTAACTACCTCTATCATGAAGACACGCTGGCTTCATCGATTACTAAAGCCAGTCTGGCATTTCTATCAGTCTATACGGCAGTCGACCCTCAAGAGGATGCATTACTTTAAAGATAAGAAGAATGAGATCCAGCTTGAAGCGGGGGATCTATTAATACTCTGTGATAATACCTGGAATGCTGACATTCTAAACTATCTCTATCAGCACAACCCAAAATCATCTGGCTATCACCTGATTGTCTTACTTTATGATCTTATTCCACTGACTCATCCCCATCTGGTTGATTCACGCATCACCGATCAATTCAAGACGTGGCTCGATAAGATGATGGAGATCGCAACGGGATTCATCGCGATTTCGCGGACCGCTGAAAGCACATTGCAGGATTATGCCCACCAACAATCGAAAACACTTTTATCTGATTCAATCCATCTGAGTGGACAACTGGATTCACCCGTAAAAGACGACGTCAAGTTTCATAATACCGAATTAAATGAGGTCTTTTCTCGCCAGATTCCCACCTTTTTGATCGTCGGCACCATCGACCCCCGGAAAAATCAACTCTTCGCGTTACGGGCCTTTCATCAACTCTGGGAGCAGGGACATCAAGCTCAACTTCTGATCATTGGCCGGGCAGGCTTTCAATGTGATCAGATCATTCATTCGATTGAACAGCATCCTGAATTTCAGAAGCGACTCTTTCTCTTCCATCATATTAATGATGAAGAACTTAACTATTGCTACCAAAAAATCGATGGCCTCATCTGGCCTTCACTCATAGAAGGCTTCGGACTGCCGATTGTCGAAGCGATCCAAAAGCATAAGGTCGTCTTTGTCAGTGATATTCCTATCCATCGCGAAGTCGGCAGAAATTATTGTCGTTACTTCTCACTAGAGCAGCCTGATCAACTTGTTGAAGAGCTGATCCTTTATCTCAATCAAGATGAAACTTATATAAATGCCTTTGAAAAACCTGGCTCGTTTCTGACATGGAGCCAGGTGACAGAGGATTTATTGGAACGAGCCATCAAATTTACTGATGATCGTCAGACTCTCACGCGTCCCCATCCCAAAGCCATGTGGACCGATGAATCCAGATAACTCTGCTGCATGTCCGCGTATTTTCTACTCATCACGTTGTTACAGTTTTCTTCATGCAGTCGACTAACCTGTCTGCACTGTGTTCCCAGGAATATTGCTGGACGTGTTTGATCCCCAAATCGGTCATCTGCTCTCGGATTTCTGACTCTTCCATAAGTCGCCTGATGCCAGTCGCGATCGATTCGTGATCACCTGGATCAACAAGCAAAGCAGCATCGCCAGCGACTTCCCTGCATGCTGTCGTTTTGGAACATAACACCGGACACCCACACGCCATCGCTTCAATGATCGGTATACCAAACCCTTCATAATGCGTCGGGAACACAAACGCGTCGGCGAGGTTATAAATCGCTGGCAAGTCCTTCCAGTTCACGTTCCCCACCCAGTGGATCGGGTATGTGCTTTGGTATGCCTCGAGTCTGGCAAAAATCGTTTCACTCTTCCAACCCCGCGCGCCGACGAGCACTAAAGCCACGTTCTCTTTCCAGACTTCCGATTCGATGTAACCATTCAATAAACCTTCGACATTCTTCCTCGGCTCCAATGTACTGACAAACAACAGAAACCGCGCCGGCAATTGGTATCGTCTTCGAATCTCTTCGAGAGTCTGCTGATCGTTGATGATTCGAAACTCTGTATCAACAGCATTGGGCACGACATCAATCCGATCCTCCGCGACCTGATAATGATCCATAAGCCGCTCTTTAGTGAACTGAGAAACTGTCACGATTCGATCGGTCTGCTTCAACTGGCCCTCGGCTCGCTGCGTCAACTGCCTTAAGGCGATGGGATTCACATACTCCGGACAGTCGATATGCACCACATCATGCACTGTCACCAGACTGGGATAGTTCTGACTCGTGGGAGAAAAAAAATTGGTTCCCCAGTACAAATCCAGCCCGAATCGCTGCAGTGTCTTTCGTGACCGGCGCTGGTGGTATTTCCAATACCAGTCACTCACAAACGTCTTCTGCAATGGAGCGATCCAGTCGCGCATGTTTGCGGAAATCGGGATTTCATTTGCTGCGATCATCTGATCAAGACATCTTGTCGCTTCTTCCAGCGTCTGCCCTGAAACGCGACATGACTCAACACCCGACATCAGCCCATGCAAATAAAACTCGTGCTCAGTATAAGTCGCCAGACGACGAATCATTTCATAAGCATAACGCTTCACTCCCCCCGATCTGGCGACCAAAGGAAAGGCATCGATGACGACTCGCATGGCCACTCACTTGTTATCAGGATTCGATTCTCAATATTCAATCGAACAGTTAATTGAATGATGCAGCCAGAGAAACTTTAACCGTCTCAACAGTTCAGACGCTCTCTGTCTGATCAGCCTGCAGTATCTCTAAAATTATCTCCGCATACTGATCTGCGACATCTTCCCAGGTAGAGGGCTGACGGGTCAACTCCCATGTTTGCTGGGAACTCATCGCACACGCCAGCTCCTCGGCTTTCAAATAATCGATCATCGCGTGAGCAGGAAGTCCTAATTCCTCGTAGACTGGCAGGCGAGAGGCGATGATCTTTTTTCCCCACCGGCTTGCTTCGATCACCGGCAATCCAAAGCCTTCGTGCAAACTGGGAAATACCACCGCTTCTGCATGCTCATAAAGCTGTTGCACGCGCTCCATCGACACAAAACCTTCATGCACGACCATCTGCTCCAAACCCAGGTTACGGATCTGACGCACAAGCTTTGACCAATGCCCGGTCTGCATCCCCGTCAAGACAACTTGATATTCCCATCGCCCCTTCGCGACCAGTTCGCCCACTGCATCAAATAGCTGTTGATGATTCTTATGAGGAAACGTAGCCGCCGGATAGAAAACATATTTCTGATACTCATTTGGAAACGGAGCGTGGGCAGGTTGGCTTTGCTGATATCCCAGCGAAACCACCTTCACCCGAGCTTCATCCAAACCTTGTTCATGTGATAACAATGTTGCTTTGGCATACTCGGAAATACAGACCACCTCATCGACTGTTTTCAAACTCCGCCCATAAATTCCCCAACGAAACAGACGTTCGACAATCGGCACGTACTGGGGATGTGTCAAATGCTGGATATCAAAGAGCGTCATCAAAGACTTCACACCCGCGGGATGACGGATCGGGAACACCGACTGTTGCGGATAATAAAT
>JBGSVC010000013.1:0-3461 GCA_041753175.1 Planctomycetaceae bacterium | reverse complement strand
GCCATTTGCTTGCCGGGCATACCGTCCAATGCAAAACGAGCGGCGACTTCACTAATTCGAGTCGCACCTTTGGTAATGACGACAAACTGAATGACGATCAGAATGACAAAAATGACGATCCCAATCGTCGGAGAGCCACCGGCGACAAACTCACCAAATGCTTCAATAACTCCTCCGGCAGCCTGCGTTCCGTGTTCTGCTGCGCCAGAGAGAATCAGACGTGTCGATGCGACATTGAGTACCAGGCGAGCAAGAGTCGTTCCCAGCAGAATCGCAGGAAAAACACTAAATTCTAGAGGATTAGTGACATGAATTGTCGTCAGCAAAATAATGACTGAGACAGTGATATTGGCAGCCAGCAGTAGATCAAGCAAGACCGGGGGCAGGGGCGTGATGATGACCAGCACTGAGGCCATCAGCAGCAAGGGAAACAGGAGTGAAAGGTTTCGCGACCAGATGGCGCGAAAACCTTGCGCACTCTCGGACATGGGGGGGGCCTCCGAGGCATTACTTGGATGGGGGGGGAGGAAAATGTTGAGAATTCAACCACAAACAATTGACAAAATTCAGCCCATGCTGATTTTCATCTCATATGCGATCGAATCTTGAGGGGACGTGAAAATAGGAAGTGGAGTAAGCTCATCTAGAGATCCCGATATCGCGAAATTCGCTACATCGAGGGGATGGCTTTGATGTGAGAAAGACGGTGTACCGGATCTCAAAAAATGAGTCCAGCCACTTTTTAATATTAGAATTAAGTTTGCAAGGTTTTCTGCCGAAGTCGGCTTTTTCAGCCAGAAACTTCAAGTAGTTCTTACAAATGCAAAGCAGCCTCTTTGATACTCATCGCTTTTGCAAACTGGATGACTCACGGAAAACCTGTCTTATCGTGATCGTCAAAGGGAGGTAGATTATTTCTTTAATGACGTATTCCTTCTTTATCCGATCTGCCTCTCTCTGCTTGCAATAGAAGACATGTCCAATCCCAATCCTTCGACGACGACCTGGCGTGAACTTCTGGGTTCGCATCTGTTTTCGTCATCAGGTACGTCATCTGACAAGCCGTCTTACTGGCATGAATCGAGACGACCATTTGCCAGCTTCCTGTTTCTGATTCCATTTGTTGTCCTCTATGAATTGGGTGTTCATTACGCCTATCAAACGAAAACGATCGATCTTCGAAATGGAGCAGATCTTTGGCTCCGGCAGCTCTTCTCACAGATAGGCTTTCCGATCGAATATCTGCTCCCTGCCTTATTAACTCTAATCCTGATGCTGTGGCATCAGATCGGTAGGTATCAGTGGCGATGTCGATGGGAAACCTGGATGGGGATGGGGTCGGAGAGTTTGTTATTTGCTTTTGCCCTGCTTGCAATGGCTCAACTGCAACAGTCGTTGATGGACGGCCACATGCTGTATTTAGACACTTCTCATGATTTACCACAAACACATGCCACCGAACGATTGTGGATGTCCGCGGTAACCTATTTGGGAGCAGGCTTGTCGGAAGAAGTTTTGTTTCGACTGCTGATGATTCCACTTCTGCTTTCATGCCTGATGATGATACGAATTCCCCATCACTGGGCATTGATCCTTTCGATCACAATCGCCAGCATGATATTCGCAGTGGCCCATTACGTTTCTCCCGAGGATCTGATTTCTGGTTCAAACGTATGGCTGCTCATGTCCAGCCGCCTTGAAGAATCTCCGTCTGAGCCGATGGGACTGATCTTTCGATTTCTGGCTGGCACAGTGTTCGGCGTGCTCATGCTCTACAGAGGCATCGGAATCACAATCGGAACCCATACTTCCTATGATCTACTCGTCGGAATTCTGATCAACACCTGACAGTCAACAATTCAAGGCATACCGTTTTACGTCAATAACGACGACATCTGTCGCCTGACAGCGTTCTGCGGTGGGTAAACATGTCACACAAACGAAAATGGCGAACTTAAAATTCTTCCTACTGCTGCTCATCTTAATAAGCGTTTGGTAACGCGACCACAGGTTGAATATGCAGGATGTTTCCTGCTGCAGAATGTCTACTGCAACTGAATGATGCTTATTCATCCTCCCTATCAGGAAATTTTCCTGCTGGCACTCGTGTGTCTACCGAAGACTTGGGAACGAAGAGAAACCTGTCACCAAGTCGCTGGCAAATTGAAAATTCGAATCGTCATCAATTCCGAAATAAGTTCGAGTCATCAGAAGTCATACGACTTCAAGATGGCACAATAGATGGATGCTTTAACGAGGGAACACTAGTTTTCATCAAACATCCAAATCAGAATTTCGGGCAGCAGAGAGACTCCATGTTTGCGAGAATGGAACCCATGACCAATCTCGAAGTGATAGTCATATCCGGCGTAGTTGAGAGCGGCCGCCATCCGTTGGTTCGCTAGAAACCAGTTTCCAAGATTGTTATCAAGATCATTATGTCCGTCCTGCAGATAGATTTTCAGAGGCTTAGGCGGATCAGTTTTGCGAATCAGAGCCGGGTAATCGTGAGCCGTTTTCCAGGGACCGTAGAGATCGCCTTCGGGGAGTTGGGTCTGGCCTGCGGTGGGATAGTCATTGATTTGTCGAAAGTCACAGTAACTACCCACAAAACTGATCACTTTGTGAAACATGTCATCGCGATGCCAGGCGGCTGTGAATGCACAACTTGCACCAGATGAGGATCCACAGATCACGTGATCATCAGGACTGGGTGAGTGAGGATATTTCTCTCTGACAATCGGCAGTATTTCTTCATCCAGAAAGTTCGCATAGCGGGGGGTACAGGTATCATACTCATTACCACGATTGGCTTCCTTTTGATTATTCTTGCCTTTGGGTGGTTGTAAGCCGGGATTGACGAAGACCGCAATCGACACAGGTATTTTCTTTTCATGGATCAGATTATCCAGGACGATGCAGGCATTTCCATCGCCTTTGCAGAAGTTGCCTCCGTCATTGAAAACAATCAGTCGTACGTCACCCGGATTCGATGAGGCATACTGTGCTGGCACATACACCCACCATTCACGCTCGACACCTGTAAAATGGATTTCTCCGATATGTTTTCCCATTTCAATAAGATTTCCCTGGGGATAGCCTTCGTGAGGTAGACTGGCAGGTGTGAGCGGGAAATTCTCAAAGCCGAAGCGATTCGATTTTCCACCACCTAGCACTTTCCCATCCACTCGATAGCGATAATGGGCCGACGAAAATGGTGGAAACTTCTCAGAAGCAACAAAAAGAGGAGTACCCGGCAGTTGAATCATTGGCCAATTCTTGCCTGCCTGCGCGTTGACGGAAACCGTTTTTGCTTCCGGGGCTTCCAGTACCCACAACGCATATCCACCGCCATCATCGGTTTGCTGAAGTAAATGTCGATGTTCCCCCTGACTCAAATCTGCATCTTTGTATTGCTTGCGAAGATATGTCTGGATGTCTTGGGCGTCACTTTGGCTGAG
>JBGSVC010000012.1:0-4831 GCA_041753175.1 Planctomycetaceae bacterium | reverse complement strand
GGATGGGTATCCTGCGCGTGCGATTCACACACACGACTATCTGTTGATTCATAATCTGAAGCCGGATCGCTGGCCGATGGGGCCGATAGATCATCCGACGCGGATTTGTGCGGACTGCGACGACAGTCCGACGAAGAATTTTTTGCTGAATTACAATGATGATCCAGACGTGAAAAAGTATTACGACCTGACGTTTGCCAAGCGTCCGGAGTATGAGTTGTTTGATGTCCGCAGAGATCCACAGAATCTGGTGAACCTGGCGAGCGATCCGGTGTATGCGAGCGTGAAAGAGGAATTGTCAGCGCGACTGCTGGAAGAGCGACAGAAACTGGACGACCCTCGCTTGACGGATGAAGGGGATCGTTTTGATGAGTATCCGTATTATGGCAACAGTAAAAAGAATAAGGCCGATAAGGGGAATAAGGCTGATAAGAAGTAGTGTGAAATGGTCGCACCCTTGGAGGAGCGCTGGTCAAGCGTGACCGGCGTGTTGATGGGTGTGGTGCTCGTCGGCGTCGTGGAGATGCTCCGTTTGGGCGTCTTCAAGTTTGCGAGCGCAGTTTTCTTCGGGGTTGGTGCAGCCCATGCAGATCGATTTTCCGTTTCGATCTTTCATGGCTCCCAGCCCACCGCAGGAGCCTTTGATTTCTTTATTACTGAGGATGACGCCGATGGCCAGTCCGGAGACGGCCAATAAGAAGACGCCGAGGGTGACAAAAAACGTCGCCATGAAACTACCTTTGAGAAGTGGTTATCACTGGTTGAGGATGGATTGAAACTGGGGCGAGAGTCGTTCTTGGAAGCGCTCTGCCTGTTTGACTATCATATACACGGGAAGATTTCTGTCGAGAGCCCATTGAAATCCGCGCTCGGGCCCCATGACCATGAGCGCCGTGGCGATGCCATCGGCTTGGGCGCAGGTGGGAGAGATAACTGAGACGGAGGTGAGCATGTGGGTGATCGGTCGTCCTGTTTGGGGGTCGATGGTATGTGAGAAACGGCGTCCCTCGTGTTCGAAGAAGTTATGATAGTCTCCAGACGTAGCCAGCGAGGCATCTTTGAGGGGAACGAGTTTTTGAATGTCGGTTGAGCCGGGAAGGTGATCTGTGGAAACAACCGGTTTTTGGACGGCAACGTTCCAGGGAATGTTTGGGCGTTTCTCCCCTTTGACACGCACTTCGCCTCCGATCTCGACCAGATAGGCCACGATGCCCTGAGATTCCAGGAACAGGGCGACTTGATCAACGCCGTGGCCTTTGGCGATGGCAGACAAATCGACGCTGACCCGGGGGTCATCTTTTTTCAGGGCGGGTGGGTCTTTTCGGGTGTGTAGACGTTGATAGCCAACGTATGCTCGACGAGCGGTGATTTCATCGTCCGTCGGGATGTTTTCGGGACGTTTTTCAGGTCCGAAGCTCCACAAGTTGACGAGGGGACCGATGGTGGGATCGAACGCCCCCTGGGAATCTTCGGCCAGATCGAGGGCCAGTTGTGTGACGTGGGCGGTTTCTGGGGAAACGTCAAACCAGTCTGTGGATTCGGATGCGTTGAACAATGATAGTTCGGAATCGTCGAGATACGTTGACATCTGATGATTGACGATTTTGAGTTGCTCTTCAATCTGTTCGCCCAAGACGTCGAGAGTCTGTTGATCTCCCTTGGTAACGGCTTTGATGGAGTAGGTGGTGCCCATGGTCGTCCCCTGAAATGACAGGAGGGTATGGTGGGTTTCGGGCTGAGGGTTTTGAACCAGTAGAGTGGTGATCCAATGAACGGAGTAGCCGGCGATGGGAATAAGGGCGAGAGCGAGGATGCCACGTGCTAGTCGGTTGAGGTTAGGAGGCGCGGGTCGTGCGGGTTGAGAAGCAGGCATGATGGTGGCCAATAAGTGGGCTTGTGAAACAGGGTTTGTGAGGTCAATGCGATGGCGATTGTTTGATTGAGGGAAACAAGGAGTATCCCAAAAGGATGCCCCAAGGGCAACTGCGCGGGAGGCAATCGTGATGTCACGGATGGACACTCTCGTGAGGGAACACCTCGTGCATGTGATCGCGAGAATCTGGTTTGAGATTTTTTCTGGGTCGCCTGCATCTTCCATCGAAGATCATATTGGTTAAACTGGATGCATCAATCGGCATTTCAGAAGTTAAGGAGCGTTCATGATTCAATTTATCAATCAGCCGTTGTCTTTTTTGCGGCCAATCAAGTGGGTGTGTTTGGGGGTGATGAGCGTTGTGTTCTCGTTGCCAAGTCAACAGAGCTTGACTGCCCAGGATGCGGCAGCCAACACACGCACGGGGAACTCTAAGCCGAATGTGATTTTTATCCTTGCTGATGATATGGGGTATTCGGATCTGGGCTGTTATGGGGGAGAGATCGAGACGCCGACGCTGAATCAACTGGCGTCGGAGGGTTTGCGTTTTACACAGTTTTATAACACCGCGCGCTGCTGGCCATCGCGCGCGGCGGTCATGACTGGATATTATGCTCAGGAAGTCCATCGAGACAGGATCCCTGACTATGGCGGAGGAGCGGGAGGACATCGTCAGGAATGGGCTCGTCTGATCCCCGACTATTTGAAACCGCAGGGATACCGAAACTATCACAGTGGCAAGTGGCACATTGATGGCCCGGTGCTGGAGGCCGGTTTTGATCACTCGTTTCTGGTCAACAATCATGGAAACTTTTTCACCAATAAAAACAACGAGGTGGATGATGTCAAAGTGACTGTGACGGGGAGCGAAGAGGGATATTATGCAACCGATGCGATTGTGGATCATGCCATTGGCTGCCTGAAGGAGCATGCAGACACGTATGCAGCGCAGCCGTTTTTTCATTATGTAGCGTTTATTGCACCTCACTTTCCGTTGCATGCTCCTCAAGAGGATATTGCCCGCTATGACGGAAAGTATGCTGCGGGTTGGGATGTGATGCGACAGCAGCGATTTGCACGTCAGGAGAAAATGGGGCTGATCAATACCAGTCTGTCGGCGCTTGAACCTGCGATCGGTCCTCCGTATCACTTCCCGGAGTCGCTGGAAATTCTGGGTCCGGATGAAGTGAATCGACCGATTCCGTGGACAGAGTTGACGACGTCTCAGCAACGGTTTCAGGCCAAAAAGATGGCTATTCATGCGGCGATGGTCGATCGGATGGATCGACAGATCGGTCGACTGGTCGAGCAACTGACCGCGATGAATGTCTTGGAGAATACCCTCATTCTGTTTGCCTCTGACAATGGCGCCAGTGCCGAGATTATGGTGCGCGATGGTGGACATGATCGGGATGCTGTGCCGGGAACTGCGGAGACGTATCTGTGTTTAGGTCCGGGGTTTTCAAGTGCGTGTAATACGCCGTTTCGTCGTCATAAGACCTGGGTCCATGAGGGGGGAATCAGTACGCCTCTGGTCGCTCACTGGCCTGCGGGGATCAAGGGAAAAGGTGAGTATCGTCATAGTCCGGCGCATGTTGTCGATATCATGCCGACGATTCTGGATGTGGCAGGGGCGAAAAAGCCTGATCAATGGGAGGGAGAAACGATTCCTCCGGCTCCGGGACGGTCGCTACGTCCGGCGTTTGAGAAAGACGTGACGATTGAACGGGACATGTTGTGGTGGTTCCACGAGGGGAATCGAGCGATCCGGCTGGGAGACTGGAAACTGGTTTCAGCCGATGGTGATCCCTGGGAGCTATACGATTTGAAAACAGATCGAGCCGAGTCGCATGATTTGTCGTCTGCACATCCTGAAAAAGTTGCGGAGCTGGAAGCGCTGTGGCTGGAGAAACTCGCTGAAGTGACAAACACGGGCTATGGGGAAGAGTGAAAAGATTGTGTATTTGATTGCTGTAGTCGTCTGTTGGAGATTTGAGACGGAGGAGATTTCGTTTGATCTTGATGGGCAAGACAGGGCGTTAGTTATTTTCTCAGCTTGGGCGAAGGTCCAGCGTGATGGAAGAATATTTTGCCGCGCAGCGAGGGAGGACAGTGTGGGGAAGGAGAAGTGATTTTTACTTTGGCGGCCGCCTTGGGGGGAGCCTGAGGCTATTGAGATTTTTTCAGGGATGTTGTGATGACTGATGATTCGATCCCGACTGAGTTGGCAAAACCACAGCAACGCTCCAGGAGGCGTGTTTATGCGGGATTGGTATTGCTGTCGAGTGTTGTCGCTGAATGGCTGATGATTAAGTCCATTCCTTATGTAGGTCATCGCTATTATCAAGACCCTGCGTTTGAAGCTGGGCATTTTCTTGAGGGTCTGATTTTAGGCGGAATGTGTTTGCTATTACCGGTGATGGCGGTGAGTTTTGTTGCGATCTTTACAACTTGCTTTAATTTTGCATTCTTTGTTGGAGTGTTTTTCATCCTTACGTTTTTAGCGGATACTATGGCTGTCACGCTGCCGGCTGTCAGAGGTGTGGAAGAGGTTTGGTTTCGTGACCAAGTTGCGTCATCGGCAATACCTTTGATTGACGCGATTCATCTTTACACCCAAAAGACTGGGGAGCCTCCTGAAACTGTTGATGATCTGGTTCCGGACTATTTGCCGGAAATTCCGGGGACGGGGATTAACAGGTATCCCGAATTTACTTATGAGCGGCTACGGAGTGCGACAAAGCCTGATCGGATGTGGGAGTTGACGGTTCCGTATGTTAATTTGCGTCGTCATCCCTCACTTCTGCGTTATGTGGGAATTGAATCGAATAGAGCGATGGGAGCTAAGCCTGTCTGGGAGCGATCGTCGGTTCATAGGCATCCAGTTGCTCGATAATTGCTGATTGTGTCGTGGACAAGAGGGAGAATATCCAACGTTGAACGTCTGGTGGGCGTATG
>JBGSVC010000011.1:0-12770 GCA_041753175.1 Planctomycetaceae bacterium | reverse complement strand
ATACGTATTTCCCCGTAATTCCAACACGGAATTTTCTCAATCCAACATTTCCGAGGATTCGTGCGTATCAGACAGTAGATGTCAAGATGTCATCGTTTGTTTTCATGGGGGAACGTCATCGTTAAGACGTCGTTTTCCGTTCAAACCGAGTTGATTTCTCGAACTGAACACCCCTCCTTTTCTCTTTCCGATCACAATTCAATGCTTCTTGGAGGAACTCTTATGTCCGAACAGATTCACCAAAAATCCTGGCTTGCCTGGACACTTTTTATCGCATCCATGCTCTCGATGGGTTATATGCTTGGAGCTAATTCCAGCCAGCCCAACCTGGCTGTCGCCCGCGGCAACCTCGGTCTCTCAGATGGCCAACTCAAAGATATGTCTCAGGCATTCCGTGAAGCGGCTAATCACGCCATCCCGGGTGCTGTGACCATTGAAACCTCGGGCCGTGCCCCTGAAATGACCAACCAGATGGATATGGAAGATCTCTTTGAACGCAATCCATTCCTGCGTGATTTCTTTGAATCCAACCCCAACTTCCGAGGCTTTCAAAATTCTCAACCCCAACAACGCCGACGACAACCAATGCAGCGTGGCCAGGGGTCTGGTTTTGTCTACGACGTCGAAGGACACATTGTTACCAACTCGCATGTCGTCAGTGGTGCCGAGAAAATTGAAGTTCGCATGCATGATGGTCGTATCTTCGATGCCACCCTCATCGGAACCGATCCACGCGCTGATGTCGCGGTCATTAAAATCGATCCCCCCTCTGACCTCAAAACTCTGCCCATCGGGAACAGCGACAACATGGAAATCGGCGATTGGGTGCTCGCCGTCGGCAGTCCTTTTGGATTTGAACTGACCGTCACCTCCGGCATCATCTCGGCCAAAAGTCGTGGACCCCATATCAACGATCGCGAAGACTATCTCCAGACCGACGCCGCTATTAATCCCGGTAACAGCGGTGGACCGCTCGTCAACCTCAATGGCGAAGTCGTCGGCATCAACACGGCCATCTCCACCCGCAGTGGTGGCTATGACGGCGTCGGTTTTGCGATCCCCATCAATATGGCTGAATGGTCGATCAAACAACTCATCAAAACCGGTGTTGTCAAACGCTCGTACATCGGCGTTGCCATACAAGCAGTCACTCGCGAAATCGCTCAACAACTCAATATTGAAGATCGCCGCGGTGCCATCGTGACTAAAATTTGGAAAGAGTCTCCTGCCGCCAAATCAGGATTACAAACCGGTGATGTCATTCTCAACCTCGATGGAAAAGTCGTCAACAGCACCAACGAACTTCAAGGCATCGTTGAGCAACTTCAGGTCGATCAAACCTATGATCTGATCGTCTTGAGAAACGGCTCACGCAAAACGCTGAAAATTACGATGGCTGAAATGCCAGAGGATTACAGCCTCGCCATGACGGAATCACCAACCCCCGAGAAACCTCGCCAGCAAGAGCAGACCGAATGGAAAGAGTTTGGTCTTCATGTTCAAGAGCTGTCTCCAGCCCTTTCTGAACAGCTCGGATTGGATAGCGATGTTCAGGGGGTCGTGGTGACATCGGTCGACGACGATAGTCCTGCATTCGAAGCGGGCCTGAACTCTGGTGATATCATCGAGAAAGTCGCTTCAACAGCCATCACCAACCTCAAGGATTTCGAAGCCGCCGTCAAAGGGTCTGATCCTCAAGCAGGCGTGTTGCTTCTGGTCCGCACAGGAACCGCGACACGCTTCGTCCCCTTGAAAGTCGCCAAGTAGTTTTGATGAATTTGGATTCTTTGCAACAGGCAGCCGATCGACAGGTCGGCTGTCTGTTTTTATGAGTCAAGAATGAGCCAGACACCAACTCTCACCGACTCACGACATTTGCAGGTCCACCCTGCATGCAACGCGCCAAATGCGAAATCAAGCGAATCTTATAATCCGGCATCCGTGCTGCAACAGCAGATTCAAATGATCCAGGAGCACGACCGGCCCGCAGTTCATCCAGATACTCAATCAAGATCGCCTTGGAAACCGTCGACTCATTCATCAGCATGTGAATCCACGCCCATGCTTCCTGATAATCGATCTGTTGCATCTGATGGACTTCCTTCAACGTCTCCAAACGCGAAAGATCCGGAGTCCAGTCATTTTCGAGAGCCGTAAATAGCGACTGCACCGTATCATGATTGATTCCCCCCGGTTGCGCACCTTCGACTTCAAAATATTCCGCAAGTGCCTCATCGAGCCACAACGGCACATCCTTGATCGCTGAATGCAACAGCCCATGTGTGAACTCATGACGCAGATCCTCCTGCATCCGATCACCCCAAAACGTATAGACGGCGAGCTCCGAAGATGTCCCAATAAAATACGCCCGACGATGCGGTAACCCCGGATACGTTGCATCCAGATAACCTTGATACTCCTGATCGGTTGTGAACAGGTACACCACCACCTCACGCTCTTGCAGCGGTATCTCCAATTCCTGACTGACCTGTTGCCTGAGTAACTTCAATTCCTGCATCATCTCATGTTTGACGGAGAGTTTTTTATTACTATGAACCCGCAGTTGATCTGAGCGAACGGTATAACTGTCAGGCAGTTCCGCCAGCTTCAGTTTTTTGCTCGACAGACATCCGCTAAGCAGCACCAACAGCGCAACTACCCACACGCGCGCTCCACCAGTAGCATTTTTTCGCATCCCGTTGATCGCAGCCAAGCTTCTCATCAGGCGGCGATCCTTTTTTCTTCACAGCATTCGTCCACGTCGGTTTCCACCAGAACGTTCAACAGTTTCTGTTGACCCGCGTCTTTGCTATATCGCTTTGAGAGACTCTCGACGCTCAACCAATCCGATTTCCAGCGTCGCTTCTTTAGCCCCTCATAAACGACGTGCCCATGCAACTCATCCCAGGTCTGAGAATAAGCTCTGAGAAAACGCAGGCATAAAGTCTTCGAAAATCGAGTGGACTCATCCACACTGGCCTTTAATCGGGCAATATTTTTCATACGCTGTCGACGTGGAAGAATCCACCACCAACGGACGGCATCCAGATCCAGAAGCTGATACTCTGTCCTTGAAGGTTCTTCCGCCACAAGCCAATTCATCGCCTTCAAATCACGGTGATCAAATCCTGCCTCATGTAATCGGGCCATCGCTTCCCCAAGTAACTCCGCGTACTTTCTGCACCACCGACTCTGATCTTCAGCAGACATCTTCACGAGCAGGAATCTCAGAAACGGAGCCAAAGGGACCAACCCCTCGGCGTCTTTAGTCACCAGATATTCAGAAACTCGACTCAGCCAGCGAGCCGATTGAGCCTGTTCCACAAACAGGATCGGCAACGGTGTTCCAATGCCACGACGACGCATCGCGTGTCCAAACTCCCAGGTCCGCTGTGCCCGTGAATAGATCCCCAGAAGTTTTGCGCCCCAAAACCGTCGCCAGGGGGTCGACAGCTTTTTGACAAAGACCGAAGCGCTGGTGCCTCCCGGCCCCATCTGATCGATCACCCGTTTGACAACCACACGATCCTCAGACAATTTCACAGGCACGATCCCTGCGCCCACAATGAGTTGTCCTGGATGTGTAACCAGAGACTGCACATGCTCACTTTGACAATGCGACAATCCTCGCGCACAACACCAACCCTGATCCATCACGAGCAACCGACGATTCCCACGCGCCCATTTTCGATCCCCTTTCACCCGTGCAGACCGTCTCCAGGAAACGACATCACGAAAGACTCGTTCTCGTTGCATTCTCCCATCGAGTTGCCCGTGATTCTCTCCCGTCAAGGTGCTCCATTCTCTCTGGTATGCCCGCCAGAAACGCACGACATCGAATTCTCGAATCGAAAGAG
Source organism: Planctomycetaceae bacterium (assembly GCA_041753175.1). Taxonomy (GTDB): domain Bacteria; phylum Planctomycetota; class Planctomycetia; order Planctomycetales; family Planctomycetaceae; genus SXPC01. Next base: position 8,913 of record JBGSVC010000011.1, on the reverse strand, counting down.
AAAACGTATGATACAACTGCCCCAGGTTCTTCCATCTCTGCTCATCGCTGGCTTTTCCCACCTGTCTGATCGAAGCCAGATCAATCAGATAGACACACGCCTGTCCGCCCGAGACAGCGTGATGTTGCAACAACAAATTCCCCGCATGAAAGTCATCATGAACAAACCCATGCGCATGCAGGCGCGCGGCGATCTCTGCAATCTGGGAGATCACGGAGCGTCGCAGCAGGTTCTCCTCCAACCAAAGAGCATCAGGCCTCTGAGCTAGATGTCCTGTTAGTTCATCGAGCGGCATTGTCTCTGGAATCGCGCGTGTCAAAAAATAGTGATACACAACGCTGCCCCCGACTTTTCGTTCTCCCCATCCACAAACACTCGGCAATGGCATCCCGATTTCTTTGAGCTTCATACCTACGATAAACTCACGTTCCGCCGACGACTTGCGGACTGACAAACTCAGTTTCGACTTCCAGCCTCTCACGGGCTGTTCTTTCAAATAGAACACCCCCTCGTCCAACGATATCCGATACACGCAGCGGTGGCTTCCCGCTTTGACTATCTCCACACCATGTCGCCGGGCAAAAGCGGCCTCCACCAACTCGCACGTCGATCGTTGCGACGGGCTGGCATACCAGTCGATCTTCCCCACAGCATCCTGCTTGTTGAAGGTCTTCATGACTCACTCTATCGATCACAATGATTTAACGAGATTCGTTCCGAGGTAATCCATCCTCAGTCGAAACTGCAACATGAAATCAGCAGTACAATAAAACTCGATTCAAACCTGTATCGTGACACAATCTCTTTCCCCTCACAAGTCCTTTTTGCAATTCAATCACCTCTCCAAAAACTGATCTTGCTCCCTTTCGCCAATTCTCCCTACACTGCTGCGTTCAATCGCAGACTGGCTGACGTCACTACTGAGAAAATGATCCTCCGACGTCAGACCGTCTCGACCGTTTCCCTGGCCAAACATGGTTGTGACGTCAGGTGAGCGGACAGTTTTTGCAATCGGCAGGAGGCCCACATGAGCACGATCTTCGTGATAGGAATTGATTCAACACTCGGCGCAAATCTCGCAACACGATTAGCCGAAGACTACCACGTCGTCGGTCTGGCTGCTGCAACAAAAATCGAACCCGCGCAAGTGGAAACAATCGTCAATCCACATCGCGACATCAAAACACTCACAACTCTTCTCGACGATGTCGCCCCCGAATGGATTATCTCAGCCGAACCTTGCGGCAGCTACTGTTGGATCGAACCACATCGTCATGATCTCAACATTAAACAACTCGAGCATAGCCGCAATCTCGCCAGACTTTCTGCAGATCGACAGATCTCTCTAACCTGTCTGACGACCGATGCCATCTTCACCGGCCCATGGATGTTTCACGAAGAACACAGCCAAAACTTCTGTAGTTCTTCCACCGCGACCGCCTACCGACAGTTGGAAGACGAAATTCTGGGCTGGAATCCTCAGGCGCATATCGTCCGCACAAATGCCTTCGGCTGGACACCCAAAGGACTGCCGGCTCAGGGCATCTCACGCATGATCGAACAAACCGGTCAGATCTCCTTGAAAGACCTCGACTGCATGCGTCATGCGACTCCCATTCACGCCGTCCATCTGGCTGATTGTCTGTTAGCCTCTTACGAACACGACCTCTCCGGGATCAGCCACATCGCCGGGGCAGAACGCGTCAACCCTTGGCAATTGATGCATCAACTCACGCTCCATCTGGAAGGCCCGCGGATTCGCACGCCGCTGACGATCGAACACGAAATCGCCGAAGAGATGCAACAACTCCGCTACGGCTACGGCGAAACATCGCTTCAAACCAAGAAAATCAAAGCCGCCATTAATCGCTCAATGCCCATGCTCAGCGAAGGTCTGCAGCTCCTTCGAGAACAAACCACCAACGGCTTTCTGGATCGACTCAACGGAGTGCAAACTCCCGCAGAGATCGCCGCCTGATTGCAGGCCAGACTCACTTCGCCTGAAACGGGGTGTTGTTGATCAACTCAACAGGCTGTTAGCTGTTGAGAGATGCAACCGGTCGTCAATTCTTGCGTTGCTCGACATACAAATCTCGAAATGATTTTCGTGGCGCTTCCGGCAAATCACGCTGTTTTCCCCAGGGGTTGAGCAACGGATGATTGACGATGAACTTGGGTGTCCACCGCAACGCCCGACGCGCCATCGAACCGCCAAATCGAAATAACCTCGGACGCTGCATCGCAAACGATGCCAGTCTCATCGGAAACGTCTTCGATATCGGCAGCAAATGTTTGAGTACCAGTTTGCTCCGCCAGACATAGAGCTGATGGTGCAGATCGATTTTCACAGGACACACATCCGTACAACTTCCACACAGCGTGCACGCATAGGGCAATGTCGAGTGCGCTTCAGGGTCTCGCGACGGTGCCAGGATCGACCCAATAGGACCAGGGACAGTCGCCTGATAACTATGTCCGCCACTGCGACGATAAACCGGGCATGTGTTCATACAGGCCCCGCAACGGATGCATTTGAGCGAATTCCGAAAATCGTCACTGGCCAGCAAATTCGAGCGGCCATTATCTACAATGATGATGTGCAGTTCCGAATCAGGATCTCGCGGACCATGAAAATGCGACGTATACGCAGTGATCGGCTGGCCCGTGGCCGAGCGTCCCAGGAGCCGGATAAACACCGACAAATCCTGAAAACGCGGCACCAGTTTTTCCATCCCCATGCAGGCGATGTGTACCTTGGGCAATGAGACTCCTAGATCGGCATTCCCCTCGTTCGTGCAAACGACAAAACCGCCCGTCTCCGCAATCGCAAAGTTCACGCCGCTGATCCCGACGTCTGCCCTCACAAACTTTTCTCGCAAATGCCCACGCGCCGCTTCGGCCAGCAGTTTGGGATCGGTCGCATCGGCGGGCGTCCCTAAATGTTCGTGAAATGTCTGCCCGACCTCTTCTCTTTTGATATGAATCGCCGGCAAGACAATATGGCTGGGTGTCTCTTTTCGAAACTGGACGATCCGTTCACCCAGATCCGTGTCGACAACGTCATACCCACTTCGTTCCAAAAAACTGTTGAGATGGCATTCTTCTGTCAGCATCGATTTGCTTTTAACAATGTGCTGCGCTTTTTTGGACTGGATGATTTCCAGAACGATCTGATTATGCTCCTGGGCATCTTTGGCCCAGTGGACTTTTGCACCAAGTTTTTCTGCGTTCGATGAAAATTGTTCCAGCAAATCCGGTAGATGGGTCAGGACATAATTTTTGACCGACGACGCTTTTTCACGCAGTGTTTCCCACTCCGGCAACGACTTTGATTGACGGTCCCGTTTGACGCGCACAAACCACAGCGACTCATCATGCCAGTGAGCACGTTCATCATTGGCCACAAACTCTTGTGCCAGGACTGGATGTTTATGAGAAGCATCGACCATGGGTATCTTCATCCCTCATTGAGTGCAAAACTGCGGTCTGAGTCATCGGCTGGCGATATCATCATCATAACCGCATTTCGGCTTCAGGCAATCACGCCATTTTCAACTTTATCGACCGTTTCCCGACAATCGCGCAAAGATCATCCGGCCTGCACTATTTTGCAGAACACTTGTCACCTCAACATCGACTTCCTTGCCGATCTGTGAAGCCCCCTGCTCACAAACCACCATCGTCCCGTCGTCCAGATATCCAACCCCCTGTGAAAACCCTTCCCCTTCTTTGATGACTTTGATTCTCAATTGTTCACCCGGCAGGAATTTCGGCTTCAAAGAATTGGCGACATCGTTGAGATTGATCACGTCCACACTAAGCGCCGTTGCAATTTTGTTGAGGTTAATGTCGTTGGTGACAATCCGGGCATTAAATTGTCGACTCAACTCCACCAGATGCTGATCGCGCGCTGTTACCGATTTATCTTCATGCGGAGGCGTCGACTGGATGCGAATATTTGAATTGGGATGCTGCTGCAGACGGGTCAGAATGTCCAGCCCGCGTCGACCACGTCCACGACGGACTTTGTCACTACTTTCTGCAATCTCTTGTAGTTCCTGCAGGATAAAACCCGGAATGATGATCCGGGCATCCAACAATCGTGTTTCGATCAGGTCGGCAATTCGGCCATCAATCAACGACGAAGTATCCAGCACCAGAGGCTTTCCGCCTTTGAGTTCTCGTGAAAACTCCACATAAGGAATGATGAAACGAAAATCATCTTTGGTCTGCAATAAAAACGAAATACACCAGTAGGGCACGATGATCGAGGTCAACAATCCGAACAGATTTTTATACACCCCCCCCGGACTGAATAAAAACTCCTGCTCGATGATCGGACCAATTGCCAGTTGCAGCATATAACTGAGCATGAATCCAATCAGCAATCCAAAATAGACCGCAGACAGATCTTCGACACGCTTGCGCTTCAAAAAGATATCAGCCACGATCGCCGCAAGGACGACGACCATCATCACAAAAAACACCATCAAAGATCGATCCACAATCTCTGTTGGCAGGTTTTTGCTCTGGTTAAGAAACGTGGCAAATGTTCCCGCTGCAATGATCACGACCAAAATTCGGAGTGCGAGCAAAATGATCATAAATCCGATCCCTCTCAGCGATGGATGCGTTTTTTTTAAGTAACGTCACGATGCAACATCGCAGGGGAATAATTGAGAATTCCCTGCATCAGTTCAGACCGCAACCGACAGGCCGGTGAAAAGTCTATCAGGCAGAAGCCAGATCGATGGTTGTCTGTTACACAAACCGTGGCCTTCTGTTACCACCGTCCTGTCCAAGCTCGATCCGGATTAGATCGTTTCCAGACAGTCATCTCTATTTTTGTGTTCAAACTAACCGATGCCCATACGTTCGAACAGATGTAGCTTAACAAACCCTGCTGGTCTCTCCACTAAAGTGATTGTGCAATTCTTGGTTTTTCACTCGAAAACGACTACCGACAACAACCCAAACCCTCAAACTTGACTCAAACCACCCATCCAGAATGCATTGCCAGAATTAATCTCCCGATTGAAACAGCGGTGTCCCGGCCAATTGTGGCTTGGCATCGCGAAACAACTGTTCCACCAAGACCTTGACTGGAATCAAGCCTTTCAACTTCCCCTGTTCGACCACACGAGCCAATTGCACATGCTGATGACGCATCATTTGCAAGGCGTCCAGACGGGATGTCTCTAACGGGATCGAAGGCATGTAATGCACGAGTCGACTCAAGGGCTTAGGTGAAATGGCAATTTCTGCAGACAGGTAATAACCATACCAGTCACTTTTGCTTCCCTTCTTGCGAACAGGAATCATCACCTTGCCCATCCGTTTTCCAAACTCTGCAATCTGCTCGCGGGTGGCATCATCATCAACTCCCATGATCGATTCGACCGGTTGCAGAAAACGTTCGACCGTGGTCGCGATATGTTCAAAAATCCCATGGACCAACTGATTTTGAATCGGCGTCAACACCCCTTCCTGGTGTCCCTGTCCTAACAGATAATACAGCCGATTTTCATCGTAATTCCCCCAGAACGAGAGTTCTGAAATCCCACTGGCTTTCTGAAATCGCTTCGTCACCTGTACCAAAGGCCACGTGACAGGCCAGAACAGGTAATAACAGATTTGAAAGAAGCGGAAGTTGCGATTCAGCAGCGCCAGCGGAGCCCGATAATAAAGCGTTTTCGGGAGCAGTTCGCCAAACAGAAAAATGACTGGAGCCATACACATCGTCAACGCAATGTCCAGCAACTCCGAAGGATTTTGAAATGCCATCATACTGGCCAGTCCTACGGACCAGGTCACCAGATAATTCGCCAGATTATTTCCGACCAGAATCGTCGTGACAAATCGGGTGGGATGCTGCAAAAACGAGAGCATCGAGGCCGCTTTCTTGCTTCCGTCCTGTGCATCAATGGCCAGTCGGAGCACACTGACACGATAAAAGCCTGTCTCAATACCGCTAAAAAATGCGGATAGCCTTAACCCCAGGCAAAACAAGAGCAGCAAACCAAAGATTTGACCTAAAGCCACTAAGAGCATATTTGCCAAGGACCTATCGTTTGTACAAAACTGTCAGTCAAGCGAAGACATATTCTGGCTTCACTCGTAAAGATCCACTTAGCATAGCATTATTGATCTCAAATTGCCGCGCATAAAAAAAGAGAACGCCAATCGCGTTCTCTTTTTGATTCCACAAAAGTCTCTGCACGACCCAAGGTCGGAGATTACTTTTTCTTCTTTTCGTCTTTCTTGTCACCCTCTTCGGCAGTTTTCTTTTTCTTCTTACCGAGGACCGATTTCATCACCCGAAACTTTGGGAGGTGGATAGGGGGTTGGTCTTCTGACCAGGTTTCATTTTCTTTCATACCCGCAATGCGTTCAACGCGTTTGAGCACGTTTCGCGTACGGATCATGTTGCTTTTGATTTTCAGCGACTTATCAATCGACACGACTCACACTCCTCAAATATCTTATCAGTCAGGACATAACACATTCCTGACCCAATTATCTTCAGAAAACTCAAGTGGGCGTAGGTGGACTCGAACCACCGACCTCAGCTTTATCAGAGCTGCGCTCTAACCAACTGAGCTATACGCCCTCGTATATCAACCTGACTGTCACAGCCCGGCCTGTTCCACGGTTCACTTGGCAGGATAAACCCGTCGAAAAGCCAGCGCGGGGAACAAAAATGAGGAAGGTCGAATGGCCCTCCTCATCGGTTGGTTAGTAAGATTCGGTACTATAACGAGCATTCAGGCGAATTGACAAGTCTCCAAGCCCAGTTTTTTTCTGAATTCTTCACCATTGGGCTGTCGATTTCCAAGTCTAACGCCATTTAGGATAACACGTTAGAGCTTATCCACCCGAAAGTGCCAGCCAGTCATTGGTTAAAAATTCAATCCGAATCGCCAACAGCGCAATCCGACCCATCACCGTAAATCCAAAACCAGCCCCAAAAGTGATCATCAATACCCAGACCCCCATTCGGGCGACTTTCGCAACCGCTCCTTTGTGTTCGATTGAAAAGAAAAAGTACACCAGACACGCCAAAATACTCACCACGATGATCACCTGATCGAGCAGACTCCATAACGGATCGTAGTTTCTGGGTGTTGCCTGCCAACCGGCCCAAAGCGCGGAAGCGGTCGGGAACGACTCAACCGTGCTGACAATCTGCGTCATGAAGTCGGCTTCCAGAAAGGCAATCAAACGCAGCCCTGCGGTGGTGCCAATCACGAAGGCCAAAGGCCACCGAGCCATCCAGCTATATTGCGGAATCAGTCGCATGACCAGCATCACTCCCAAAATCAACGGCACAAAATACAACCACCAATCTCCTTCATGTGCAGTTGGTAAACCGGGCAGCGCCCATGTCTGGATCCAGGCCGGAAACAGTTTCCCAAACAAATTGGGAATGATCGTTGTCCAAAACGCCAACACCATCCAATACGCCGCTGAGATCCCGATAAAAATCGCTTCGCAGACTTTGTAATAAGGATTATCACCATACAGAAATGAAAAGATCCCGATCGTCAGTAACGCCCCGACCCATAAGCCGACAGAGCGCGACAAACTCACGCGCGCCACGCCGGCCTGCTGATCGACATCGGTGGCTTTGTCGACACTGCTTCCCGTCGAGACGACGTACACCCGACCCGCCCGTGGCTCACTAAAACATCGAAACAATACGAACACTCCGAAGAGCACGATTACAATCAGCCACAGTTGTTGTTCTTTGGTTTTCAACATGATGAGATCGATTTCCAGCCACAAAAAAGGAGATTCGGTACACGCTCACAATAACTGGCAATTCATCAGACCCGCTTGCGGTCGAGGAAATACAGGACATTTCCCACAATGATCAAACCGATCATCAGCATATGGGCAATCAACTGAGGCCCCATCCGACGACGTGCCTCTTTGTAAACCTTGCGTTCCGATCCATTTCCATACGCTTCGTAGACAATGCTTTCATATTCTGCAGCCCCTTTGATGGCTCCCAACTGTCCGGCCAGTTGCTGGGGAATATAAGGATACATAAGCGAGGCCTGCACCCCCGTGCAACCACCTACGAGTTTGAACTTGTCATTAAACGGAGTCGCGGCATATTGCACCCACTCTTTGATGCCCGGATAGCCAGCCGAGACGTTAACGATCAGCTTCATGTCCTGAATATTCTTGATGTTTCGGCACATCGGGATCTGATCCAGATTCGTCCCCCGGGCATCTGTCGGATACAGTTCCCGCAGATTGGTGACGATCACCTTGATGACCCCTTCATACCCCGGCTTGTAGCCCAGGTTGACATAATCCTCGCCGTACTTGAGTTCGGGAAAATCCACCTTGATCACATCGGCGATATCGTCGTCGGCCATCTGCTGACCAAGAGGATAAAGCGCCATGAAATACATTTTCAGTTTCCGGGATGCACAATGCAGAATGAACGACTTGGCCATCGGCTCCAACTCCCCGGCACTGGCGGGATCGTAATCCCAGGCCATCAGCACGTTGTCTCCTTCTTTGAGTTTTTCAATCTCATCGAAGACCGCCCGGGCCTGAGGCGTAGCCGTCTCCGGGAATTCCAGTTCCATCAGAATCGGTATCAATACCGACAACCCCATCAACAGGAAAATCCAGCGTCGATCAAGGGTATTCAAAAAGTCGATCATTATCATTACCTTATCTTTGTTGCATCGGGAGACTCGACCCGACTGCCTGATTGTCTGTTTCTTAACGAATTCATACTCAACACGCGTTAATCATCACTCCCCAGATACGAACGATCGACAGCCAGCAAGACTTTCAACGAAGTTGAAATAATCCCCAGTGCTATCCCGATAATGATCGCCCGACTGCCTGCCGTATTGACGACCGACATGATCCAAACGGTCATGTTTTCGA
>JBGSVC010000010.1:0-3662 GCA_041753175.1 Planctomycetaceae bacterium | reverse complement strand
TCGCGTGTGGATGCTGCACCGTTGCATGTTTTGCGGGATGCAGAGTCGGGAAAACAGATCGTCGAACTGGCGCGGGGAAATCTTGAAGAACTGACGAAGACCGGATGGAAGGCCCCGGAACGATTTGTGGCGAAAGGTCGTGATGGGCGGACTGATATTTATGGGAACATTTATCGGCCTTCGAATTTTGATCCGGGTCAGAAGTATCCGGTTGTCGAACAAATCTATGCAGGCCCACATGGATCGCATGTCCCGATTTCGTTTTCGGCCTATTTACGTCAACAGGCGGTGGCGGAGTTGGGATTTATCGTGGTTTCGATAGACGGGATGGGGACTTCGAATCGGTCAAAAGAGTTTCATGATCTTTGCTGGAAGAATCTGGCGGATGCAGGTTTTCCGGATCGGAAGTTATGGATGAAAGCAGCGGCTGAAAAATATCCGAGTCTGGATATCACACGCGTCGGAATTTATGGGGGTTCGGCTGGGGGTCAGAATGCGATGCGGGCGTTGATTGACCATCATGACATGTATGATGTGGCCGTCGCCGATTGTGGTTGCCACGATAATCGAATGGACAAAATCTGGTGGAATGAGTTGTGGATGAGTTGGCCCGTCGGTCCGCATTATGAAGCCCAGTCAAATGTGACGGGTGCAAAACAGATGCAGGGCAAGCTGTTTTTGACAGTCGGGGAGATGGACGAAAATGTTGATCCTGCTTCGACGATGCAGGTCGTTGATGCCCTTATTAAAGCCGATAAGGACTTTGAACTCCTGGTCTTGCCCGGTAAAGGGCACGGCGCAGGTTGGAGCAAATATGGCTGGCGCAAGACGCGGGAATTCCTGGTGAATCATCTGATGCAAGAATAATTTATGGTATCAAGACCAGTGAGAATTTCTTTACTAATGGTTCAGGTTTAAGGGAGCAGAGCAAACTCGAATTCTCAATACGTTAAGGCGATGACAACTCCATTTTTTGCGAAAGCAATCTTTCCTGATAATTCAGCGAATGGATTTAATTTGCACAATTGCAAAAAGGAGTGATCGCTTTTAAGCAAGCAGCCAAATCGGGGTTATATCATTTTCCTTCATATAGAAAGAATTTTTATCCCTCAAAAATCAGAATAAGTTGCTTGAACTGTTTTTAGGTTTAGAACGATGATTATTAAAATGATCATGACGTGCGAGACGACGGAAAGTCCAAAATATTTAAGTGGCCGCAAGTCCCGATAGATAATGCCAGCGAGTATGGAAAGAATACAAGCAATAATATAGAGCCCAGTCGAAATCAAAAACACTACTCTTAAAAATGAATTACCACCCCCCGGCTCTGGTGAAGCGAAAAACAGTAGAACGCTGAGCCATATTATGATTGATGGAACTAACAGAATAGTCAGTTCCGTTTTGACTGGACGAGTCTCCGGTTGCGGAAAATCCATGATCAATTCACGCCCTTTAAAGATATTAAATCTCAGTTGAAGCCAGTACGACTTGCATGAAAACCACTAGTAACTTCTTCTTGTTTTTATTGAATTGTCGCAAGCTGGGACGAGGCAAACATTAGAGAGGTCTTTGGTTTACAGAATCGTGCTGCAATAATGGCCAATGCGACCGTTTGCTCAGGCGACTGAGGGGAGGAGGCCATCGACGTGATCACTCCGGCCACTTTTTGCATCGCAGGATCGATCAGCGATACTGGGAGTTCAGGAAGTGTTGTGAAGGGGGCAGCAATCGTTATTCGACGGAGAAGTTTGTTGACGTGGCCGAGAGCGTCGATGCGGGCGATGGGTTCCTGTCCGAGGTAGCAGCCTTTTTTGAAGGAGATGGCTTGATCGTTGCGGTCGACTTCCTGGGGGAGGTTGTCGGTGGAGATGTCCTGGCCAAACCAGGGGAAACCCGCGGCAATGCGATGTTGATGGAAGATTTGCAAGTCGCTTAGAGGAATGTGGGCGGAATCTATTAGGTCGAGGAAAGATTGCTGGGACTCGGTGGGGAGGGTGATGAGGTAGCCTTCTGAGCCGAGCCAGTCAACGCGAGTGATGTGGGAATGTGCCTGGGTCGTGGCGGTATTGGGAGTCAGCGATTCGAAGATTGTCGGTTGGCCGTGGAGATAGAACGTTGAGGTCGTGGGTGTGGTGTTTGTAAGTTGGACATCTTCAGTAATTAGGTAGCGGTCGAGATGAGGGATGAGGGTGTCGGCTTGTTGGGGGACCGTGTGGAGGTGGAGGGTGTATTCAAAACTGGAGATGAAAACGTGGCCGAGGATGCGGGCTTTGATGTTGGTGATGAAGGCTTCTGTGGAGGAATGAAGAGGCAGGGCTTTGATGTCGTTGGTGCAGAAGCCGTGGAGGAATTTGTGGCGGTCGTTACCGGTGAGGGTGATGAGTGTGTGGTTGGGGAGGTGGAAGAGAGTCGTCATGAGGAAAGCCGTTGGGAAGAGAGGGAAAGACTATGAGCGAGTGATGGTGGAGCCTAAGCCGCAGGCGGCGCGGGCGCGGTCGATGACTTGTCGGGCTTTGAGTTGGGCGGTCTGGGCACCTTGTTTGAGAACGTCCTGGACTTCGGCGGGGTTATTTTCGAGTTGTGCGCGGCGCTGGCGGGCGGGGCCGAAGTAATTCATGGCGGCTTCGAAGAGGAGTTGTTTGGCGTCGCCGTAGCCCATGCCACCGGCGCGATACCGATCGGCGAGGGTGGCTTGTTCTTCGGGGGTGGCGAAGAGTTGGTAAAGGGTGTAGACAGGACAGCCTTCGGGGTCTTTAGGGTCTTCGAGCGATTTGGAATCGGTCTTGATGGACATAATTTTTTTACGAAGCTGCTTTTCGGGGAGAAAGAGTTCGATCGTGTTGCCGTAGCTTTTGGACATTTTTTCGCCGTCGGTGCCGGGGACTTTGGCGGTCTCGTCGAGGACACGGGCGTTGGGAAGAACAAAAACTTCGGTTTGGTATGTGGTGTTGAAGCGTTGAGCGAGGTCGCGGGTGACTTCGACGTGTTGGACTTGATCGGAGCCGACGGGGACGAGGTTACTGTCGTAGATAAGGATGTCGGCGGCCATAAGGACGGGATAGGTGAAGAGGCCAGCGTCGGCGGCCAGTCCACGTGCCTTTTTATCTTTGTAGGCGTGGCATTTTTCAAGTAGATGCATTTGAGTGAGTGTCATGAGGAGCCAGCAGAGTTCGGCGTGTTCAGGGACGTCTGACTGTCGAAACAACGAGGCTTGAGCGGGATCGAGGCCGAGGGCCAGTAGGTCGATGGCTGCGTCGCGCGTGTAGTCGGCAAGGGCTTGGGGATCCCGAACGGTGGTGAGGGCGTGGTAGTCGGCGATGAAATAAAACGCCTGCTCATGAGTCTGCAGAGCGATATATTGCTTGATGGCACCGAAGTAGTTACCCCAGTGGAAGCGGCCTGTCGGTTGGATTCCGGAGAGAACGTTCATGGTGGATAGGACTTAGGAATTAGGGCTTAGGAATTAGGAAGAGAGGCGATCACAACTGGGACTAGCATTTGCTGGTAGTTGGGAGTTGGATGGTCTTGATGAGGTCGTTGATGGAGCTTAACCCGCTGGATTCAATCCAGGTGGCGAGTTGTGTGGCGAGGTTTTGAGACTGGCCTGGCTTGTAGAAATTGGTGGTGCCGACCTGGATGGCGGAGGCACCGGCGACGAAGAA
>JBGSVC010000009.1:0-7354 GCA_041753175.1 Planctomycetaceae bacterium | reverse complement strand
GCCCGTGCGCACCAGTTCCTGCTGGTCTTCCCGGGTGACAACCCGCTGTTCCAGATTGTCTTGCCCCCGATCAATCGTGACGACCCGAATATCAGAGACCGGGTCAAGCATGCCGATGACCAGCCCTCGAGAGAGTTTGGGATTATAACGCTTGTCGATGATATCCAGCAGCGATTGACGTTCTCCGAGTTCAACACTTTTCCCTTGACCAATATCACCAATAACAGCATCAGGCTGAATCACGATTTCCTTGCAACCCAACGCCACGATCACATGTGAACCTGTCAGCGTTTGGGGAACCCAGGCGACTGTCTTGACCCGGCTGAGATTGCTGGATGTCAAATCCTTGGCAATCCGCATCGCCTGTAGCAATTCGCTGGCTGCTGGTCGGACCTCGATAACCAGATACGCCGGTCTGTCTTCCTGAATGGCATCGCTTTGCAATTTGAGAGAGAGATTTCGAATTTTGGTCACAGTCTGATCGGTGATTGTTTCATCCAGCGTCACATACTGCGCCAGTGGCGAGGAGCCTGGCTGGACACGGTTTTTCTCGTTTGCATCCTCTTTGGCCGACATCGCCGCGTTCTCATCAGCCGGTTGCTTGCCTGCTTTTTCCTGACCAATTGCAAGCCCCGGCGTCCATAGCGTAACGAGCGCACAAATTATCCACTTCACAGGGCAGCACAGGAAAAAAGACTTTGAGTCCGAGTAGCCGGCTCTTGACTGTGCCCTTGTGTTGCATCGACTTGTCGTTTCTTGTCCCGTTATTTCCCGCCCGTTAATTTCCTGTACAGTCATGTCCGTCTCTTTTGTAGGGTCAACTTTTCAGGAACTCAACGAACACGTCGGTTCGAAGAGCATGGAATAGAACTCGCGTATGATTATTTAAAGGCCTGGGTCGGCAACATCATCAGAGGGCGACATCAACAACATGCATGTGATTGTTGCCATGACGAATTATAGGTTCGCCACCTAGAGAGAATCAAACTTCTTATAAGGTTGTGATCATGTTAACGGAGATCTCAATAAATGGATGAAAAAAGGCTCTGAATAACTTCAGAGCCTTGGGTGAATTTCAGATAATAAAGTTAATTTCTCAACTTAAGGATTGGATGCGACTTCTTCCAGCTTCTCTTTCTCCTGGGCGATTGCCGCTTCGAAGACAAGTTGCGGGACATCGCCAACTTCTTTGACATGAACTTTGATCAGGTTCTTGCCATCGAAGTGGCCACGCAGGAGTTCTTCCGAAAGGGGATCTTCGACATACATCTCGACACTTCGACGCAAGGGTCTTGCACCATAGTCGAGGTTCTCGCCTTCGTTTCCTTTTTTGATGAGGAATTCGCGAGAGGCATCATCGAGTTCGAGTTGCAGGCCGCGTTGAGCGAGTCGTTCGCGTACTTTCATGAGTTCGATTTCGACGATGTTTTTGAGGTCCCCATCGGTCAGTTTACGGAAGACCACGACTTCATCGAGACGGCCCAGAAACTCTGGCTTGAAAGTTTTATGTAGAACCTGCATGAGTTCACGCTTCATGTTGTCGTAAGTGGCATCAGCAGTTTTTGAACCACCGAATCCGAAGGAAGCACCACTGGTGATAATGTCGGCACCGGCGTTGGTGGTCATGATTAACACGACATTCTTGAAGTCGACTTTTCGGCCGAATGAATCGGTCAAATGGCCTTCTTCCATGATTTGCAGCAACATGTTGTACACATCAGGGTGTGCTTTCTCGATCTCATCAAGCAGCACGACGGCATACGGACGACGACGAATTCGTTCGGTCAGTTGTCCCCCTTCTTCGAAACCGACGTATCCCGGAGGGGCGCCGATCAGTCGAGAGATGTTATGCTTTTCCTGATACTCTGACATGTCAATTTGAATCAGAGAATCTTCATCGCCAAACATGAATTCTGCCAACGTTTTGGCCAGAAGCGTCTTGCCAACCCCGGTCGGTCCTGAAAACAGGAACACACCCGTGGGACGTTTGGGATCTTTCAGGCCACTGCGCGATCGCCTGACGGCCTTGGAGACTTGTTTGACTGCCTCTGTCTGACTGACAATGCGTTTGTGAAGCTCTTTTTCCATTTCAAGCAGACGCACAGCATCTTCACTGGAAATGCGTGTCAGCGGGATGCCCGTCATCTTGGCAACAACGGTGGCTGCAATTTCGCCATCGACAATCCCATCGACCTGTTGGGACTTCTGTTTCCACTCGGTGGTGATGTTATCGCGTTTTTGACGCAGTTTGTCGGACTGATCACGCAGATTGGCGGCTTTTTCGAAGTCCTGATTGGCAACGGCTTCTTCTTTGGCCAGATTCAACTCTTCGATCTGGTCGTCGAGTTCTTTCATGTCAGGCGGACGAACCATCGATTTGAGACGAACATAGGCCCCCGCTTCATCGATGACGTCAATCGCCTTATCCGGCAGACAACGACCGGTGATATAGCGAGTCGAGAGTTCGACTGCTTTTTCGATCGCGTCGTCGGTGATTTGCACGCGGTGGTGCTCTTCGTAGCGATCGCGCAGACCTTTGAGAATCTCAACAGTCTGACGTTCCGAAGGCGGATCAACTACGACTGACTGGAAACGTCGTTCGAGAGCCGAGTCTTTTTCGATGTATTTACGGTATTCATCCAGGGTCGTGGCTCCAATACATTGGAGTTCGCCGCGGCTCAAAGGAGGTTTGAGCACGTTGGAAGCGTCGATTGCGCCCTCGGCTCCCCCTGCTCCGACCAGAGTATGCAATTCGTCAATAAAAAGAATGGTGTTTCGAGCACGACGGACTTCGTTCATGACCGCCTTGATGCGTTCTTCGAACTGTCCACGATATTTCGTTCCCGCGACCATCATCGCCAGATCGAGCACCACAATCCGTTTGTCACGGAGCAGATCAGGAACATTGCCATCGACTATCAGTTGTGCAAAACCCTCGACAATCGCGGTCTTTCCGACGCCGGCTTCCCCAAGGAGGACGGGGTTATTTTTCGAACGACGGCAGAGGATTTGAGTTACGCGTTCGATTTCGCGTTCCCGACCGATCACAGGATCAAGTTTGTTTTGTCGAGCCAGTTCTGTCAGATCGCGCCCGAAGCTATCGAGTGCCGGTGTTTTGCTTTTGCTTGATTTTGCGGTACCGGCTGCACTGGGATTGCCACGTTCTCCGGTTTCAGAGGTTTCGATCCCATGGCCGAGCAAATTGAGAACTTCTTCCCGAACATCTTCCAGTTTGAGTCCCAGATTCATCAGGACTTGTGCAGCAACTCCTTCCTGTTCACGGAGCAGTCCGAGCAGGAGGTGTTCGGTCCCGACATAGTTGTGATTGAGATTTCGCGCTTCCTCCATCGCGTATTCGATCACTTTCTTGGCGCGTGGCGTTTGGGGAAGCTTCCCCATCGTGACCAGTTCCGGCCCCGGCTGAACGATATTTTCGACTTCAATGCGTATTTTACGCAAATCGACATCCAGATTTTTCAATACATTGGCGGCAACCCCTGATCCTTCTTTGACCAGACCCAGGAGGATGTGTTCGGTGCCGATATATTCGTGACTGAAGCGCTGGGCTTCCTGATTGGCCAGCTGCATCACTTTTCGTGCGCGATCCGTAAATCGTTCATACATAATTAACTACATCCCTCATCAAGTGTGCTGCTGAAGTTACCACCCGTGGATCGGCCAGCAACCGGGGAACCTGCCGTATTGGCAGATAATTCGTTCGATTCTCTCACAATGAAACATAATGCAGGTTGTGTGCCCGCGCTTGTTTCAGGAGATCCTCCTGTCTCCATTTGTTGACGATAAGCCGGATTAACGCGATCATAACGGCGTTTTGTCGGTTGTGACGGATTATCGACTCACACCGGATTCTAGTTCGCTTAGGCATTGACGACAAGACTGCCCTGACGAAGTTTTAAGTCAGATGGCGACAGATCAACGATAACTCAATAAAAAATGAAGAAAAATGAATGCTCACTCTCTGACTCCCGGTTCCACAAGAGCACTCCAGTTAGCAGCGCGACTAGCGAGAATTGACGACGTATCCCCATCTCCGACAGCGAGTCATTTGTTATGGGCTTTGGTGTTATTAGAGTCCAGAGCCAGCGAAATCCTTTCTCAGGTCCAGGTTGATGTCGAATCGCTCAAAGAGTTTTATCCTCTCGAATTGCTGACTCCCCAACTGATTGACCAACTCTTACAGTCTGTGGACGAAAACGCTCCTGAAGCAACGCCTGCCTCTCGACATCTGGGGACGGAGTTGCTCGAACTGACTCAAAATGCCGTTCAGTATGCCCGTCAATATGCTCCTGACCAGCAAGCCGGCACGGAATCTCTGCTCTACGCCTTGCTCAACAGCCAACACGACGCTGCAGGATGGTTGCTGGCATCCGGACTGGATCCCGATGTCTTGAACCGGCAACTTCATCCCGAACAGGAGCATCCTGAAACCCAACTGGAAATGGATTTCCAACTCTCACCTCCTGAAATTCCCGTTTCTGAGCAACATCAACTTTACCGGATTCTCGACGTGAACCTCAACCGCTTGCGTGAGGGGCTGCGTGTCGTGGAAGATTACTGTCGATTGGCGATCGAAAATCGACTTCTCACAGACTGGCTCAAGCATCTGCGACATGATCTGGCCAACGCCACAAAGTTTCTCCCGCCCCATCTGATTGTCGCACGCGATACCGCACATGATCTGGGTACCAGTTTGACAACACCAGCCGAGTATCAGCGGACATCCCCTCGACAAATCGCGCTGATCAACGCCAAACGCGTTGGCGAGTCGCTGCGTACTTTGGAAGAATACGGCAAAGCGGTGAGCACAGATTTTGCGCGAGGCATCGAGCAAATTCGTTATCGTTTTTATGCCATCGAACAACGCCTCGCGACGGTCACGTCAATTTCCGAACGTCTGCTTCGAGCACGTCTGTATCTGCTGGTTTCAGAGAATTTGTGTCCGGGGGGATATGGACCTGTTGTGCGAAATGCCATCGCGGGCGGGGTGGATGTGATTCAACTCCGCGAAAAAAACATTCCGGATCGGCGTTTATTGGACATGGCGAAAACGATTCGAGCGTGGACACAAGACGCGAATGTTCTGATGATCGTCAATGATCGCGCGGATATTGCAGTCCTTGCAGGGGCAGATGGCGTTCACCTGGGACAAGAGGAACCTCCCGCTTATGAAATTCGAAAGTTACTAGGACCAGAGAAAATCATCGGCGTCTCGACACACAGCCTGACACAGGCTCAACAGGCGATCCGCGACGGTGCTGACTACATCGGGGTTGGGCCGGTTTTTTCGACAACGACGAAGCAGTTTTCAAGTCAGGAACTCGTCGGTCTGGATCTCCTCAAAGAGGTCGCCAGGGAAATTCAACACCCCTGGTTTGCGATCGGAGGTGTGACGCCTCAGAACATCAACGAGGTTATTTCTGCTGGCGCGTCTCGCGTGGCCGTCTCCAGCGCGATCTGTGCAGCCGACAACGTGACCGACGTTACCAGAGCGTTTCAGCATCGCCTCTCATCAGCAGCCAAACACAACCCCGCGGAGACGACATGCACGGACGTGTGAAGTTTTTTGATCCCGTAAAAAAGTTTGGTTATATCACAACTGATGAACTCAATGAGGATGTGTTCGTGCATCTTTCAGACGTCCGTGGCCAAGCATCGTTAACCATCGGTCAGGAACTCACCTTTGACGTCATAAACAATCATCGAGGCCCCGCTGCGCGCAATGTCAAACTCAGTCACTCGGCTTCTCCATTGAATTCGGAATTTCGAGGTCGATCACAAAGCATTCCGAATTTCTCCCTGACTCCACGTTCCGCGTTTCGATTTTATGGCGGAGTGGCGGGCTTTCTAATAGTAACTGTAGTCGCCATCATCACGCCCACGCTGCAGATTCCTCCGCTAGTCGCCTACTTGCTGTCGATCAATGCGGTGACGTTTCTCTTTTTTGGGTACGACAAGGCCATCGCGGGTCGGGGAATTGTCCGCGTGCCAGAAAAAATCCTGCATGCTCTGGCGCTGGCGGGTGGTTCGCCTGGAGCACTCATCGCGATGAAAGCGTTTCGACACAAAACGATCAAAGGCTCATTCCAGATCTGGTACTGGGTCATCGTGGCTGGTCAGTTGATAGCATTAAGCATGCTGGGTTTTGACTGGAATTTCTTTCAGCCAGTTCTTGATAGAGCACGTTAGCTTCAGCGGAACTGCAAGTCGTTTTCACAACTCTGGACAAATCTTGTGTCCACTTGACTAGTTTTTAAGCAGTGGGTTGCGGTCAGTCTCAACTCATGGCATAGTTGTTGCTCCCGCTAATGCTGAAACATTGTGAATCTGTGGATTGCATCAGTCCTCTTTTAATTTTCGTGAGCAGCCTCGACGATATGACACCAAAAGAAGTTCTCGCTCTGTGCCGTCAAAAAGAAATCCTTGCCGTCAGCTTACGCTTTATGGATTTCCCCGGAACTCAAAAGCACTTTACCATTCCCGTGCAAGCACTTACGCCAGAATCTTTTGAAACGGGATTCGGATTTGACGCCTCTTCGATGTATGGCTGGCAGGCGATAAACGAGAGCGACATGCTCGTTGTCCCTCAGCCTGAAACAGCGTTTGTCGATCCGTTTATGAAACAAACGCTCACGATGACATGCAATATCCAAGACCCCATCACTCGAGAGGACTATGCCCGAGATCCGCGCAATGTTGCACGAAAAGCAGAAAACTACATGCGGTCAACCGGAATTGCAGACTTGGCAAACTTTGGTCTGGAGCCAGAATTTTTTGTCTTTGACTCCGTGCGTTTCGACCACTCCATCAACGAGGCCTACTATCACATTGAAAGTCAGGAAGGGGAATGGAGCCGGGGGAGCAATCAGCAAGGGAGTAATTCCGGCTACAAGATCCGCCGTAGAGAAGGCTATTTTCCGATCCCGCCAGCAGACACGTTGCACGAAATGCGCACCGAGATGATGATTATGCTCATGGATTGTGGAGTCCAACTGGAAGCGCAACATCACGAAGTGGCTACTGGCGGACAATGTGAACTGGATATGAAATTCGGATCGCTGCTCCAGGCTGCCGACAATCTGCTTCGCTATAAATACATCGTGAAAAATGTCGCGGCCAAGCATGGCAAGAGTGTCACGTTTATGCCCAAACCATTGTGGAACGACAACGGAAGTGGCCAGCATATGCACATTTCGTTTGTCAAAAATGGCCACAACATTTTTGCAGATGGAGGTTACGGCGGACTCTCGGAATCGGCGATGTATGCCATTGGCGGAATACTCCATCATGCTCCGGCATTGCTGGCGTTTTGCTGCCCGACGACCAACAGCTACAA
>JBGSVC010000008.1:0-2330 GCA_041753175.1 Planctomycetaceae bacterium | reverse complement strand
CTTATATCCTCCCGCCTGTCTCTATGGACGTAAGTATTTTCAAAGTAAAGTTGGGGATCGGAAAAAGTGCTTGGGATCGACTGCGGAAAGACTCGATGATTTCAAATCGCAAGGGGAGCGGCAATACGCTCAACGAGTTCGAACTTCGTGCGCTGCTTGAAGTCGCGAAGAACCGAGGCCCACGGTACAACTACAAAGGCATGGCTCGATTGCTCTTTAATGAGCTATTCCCCAGAGGCTAAGGTTCGTCTGGGAGTATCGCTGGAAGTACCTTTGGGAGTACGTCAGAGACTTGGAGGGTACGCTTGGTGTGCGCCAGCCAAAATTAGCTTCAACCGCCCTAGTAAAGCTTGAAATCGCACGTAACCTGATGTCGAGACCGCCTAATTTTGGCAGTCATACAACAACGCATCAGGAGATCCGTAATGCATCAACTTCTCAACAAAAAGCAGGCCGCACAGTTGCTCTAGGTCAGTGAACGCACTGTTGACCTCTGGAGATCAAGTGGACGTCTCAAATTTGTCCACCTCGGCCCAGGAAGTGTCCGGTTTCGCTTCCAGGACCTGCAAGAACTCATTGATGGCTCACTTGTCAACGGCGACTCTCGGTCCAAAGTCGCTAACGATGTGAGCGAAGCCAAATGCAATTCTCAGGATTGAAGAACATCAAAAAAAGCCTGCCAAAGTTCGTACCTTCGACAGGCTCAAAAACTACTCCCTCGCATAAGGAAGATCATCTTCATGATACGCGATAACGACGACCAACTCAACATGATCCTCGACAAGCTTGAGGTAGTCCACTCGATTGGCGATGGCCAATGGATTGCCCGCTGTCCAGCCCATGATGACCAAAGTCCTTCCCTGTCCATCGGCCATGATCGCGAGGGTAAGATCCTCCTTCATTGCTTCGCAGGCTGCGACAATCCGAGCATCTGCTCGGCCCTCGACATCACTGTCCGCGATCTATTCCCGAAAAATCCTACGTTGGCGTCAAAGGGATTGCCGATACGAACACAACCAAAGCCGACACAATTCAAACGCGCGACGGGTAACAGGGGATACGCCTCGGACTTGGAAGCCGCCGACAGCTTTGATTTTGGCGTTACTCCCACCATCTACCGTTATCGCGCTCTCGACGGCGAGTCATTATTGTCAGTCATTCGATGGGACTTAGAAGATCAAAACGGTTCTCGTAAAGAGATCCGTCAAGTCTCACGCCAACGTGACGGTTGGCATGCGAAAGGTTTGACAGTCTATCCCCTCTACAACCTTCCAGCCATCAATACCGCAGCGACAGAAGAAATCATTTTCCTGGTCGAAGGTGAGAAGTGTGCCGATGTCCTGTCGGCATGTGAATTGACGGTAACGACCTCCGCGGGAGGCTCAAACGCCGCTGGGAAGACAGACTGGACACCGCTTCAAAACCGCCGAGTCGTCATCCTTCCTGATCTCGATCCTCCAGGTGACAAATACGCCGCAGAGGTCGCGACGCGATTAACCGCTCTGGGCGCAAATATTATTCTTCTCGATCTGCGTGATTTCCCCGACGGGGGTGCGCTCAAGGATGGCGACGACATCGCCGACTGGCTGGAACAACACGACAGCCTTTCACCCGATCAGGTCAAAGAGATTTTGAGCGAACAGATTTTGCAAACCGGAAACTGGCAATGTGCAAACCATGAAAGTGCCGAGTTCGCGCCGTTTCCTCTGGATGTCTTTCCTTTTGACTTTCAACTTATCATTAAGACCGCGGCATCCTCCATCGGCTGTGATCCGTCACTTCTGGCGATGCCCTTATTGTCGACCGCGGCCGGAATTGTTGGCGCGACTGCAAACATTCAGATCAAACCCGGCTGGATTGAACCGCTGATTATCTGGACATGTATGATCGCCAGGTCCGGCCTTAAGAAATCGCCTCCGTTTTCATTTATTCTCAGACCTGTTGAACTCATCGAAGATGCCAACAGACGTGAGTATCAAACGAAGTATCGCGCTTGGAAGGCCTTAAAAGATCAAATTGATTTATCCAGATCAGCACGCAAAGGCAAAGCCGAATTCTTAAACGAAGTCCAGCTCGGACCAATGCCCATTTGCGACCGACTTCTTGTTGATGATACGACTCCCGAAGCAATCGCGGAAAAGCTGATGGAGAATCCGCTGGGCATCATCCCCGCACATCATGAACTTTCCGCTCTCCTCCAGGGATTCGACCGGTATAGCAAAGGAGAGGGAAACGAACGCGCCCTTTACCTGAAAGCTTTCAATGCCCAACGCCTGACCATCGACCGTAAAACGGCACACCCGAAAACACTCGTGATCCCCTCACCTCAT
>JBGSVC010000007.1:0-6827 GCA_041753175.1 Planctomycetaceae bacterium | reverse complement strand
AGTCCTGGTCAGAGCCTTTCGGGGTGGGGAGTGTGGTTGCTGGCGATCGGGATCGGGGTGTTGTCGTTTTCTCAAGTAGCGATGTCGGGGCGAACGATGTGGGGAAAGCCGCCGGGGTTGCATGATGAATTTAGTTATGTGTTGAGTGCCCAGACGTTTTTGCAGGGTCGACTGGCCAATCCGGGGTTGCCGGAACATGGAGAACTGGTTGACTCAACCCATGTGTTGAGCCTGGAACCGGGACGATTTGCGAGTCGGTATTTTCCGGGGATGGGGATGTGGCTGATGCCTTTTGTGGCGTGGGGGATGCCTTATGTTTCCAGTTGGCTGGCGTGTGCGTTGGTGAGCATGCTGGGATTTGCCATCGGGAGGGAGTTGGGGGGGCTAACTTCGGGAATCGTGGCTGGATTGCTGCTGGCGAGTTGTGCTTCGCTGGAGTTTTTTGGGAATATGCTGTTGGCTCATCATCCGACATTGGTGGGGTTGTTTGTCTTTATCTGGGGGATGCTCCGTTATTGGAAGACATCGGGCACGGGCGTGATTGTCATGGCAGGTTTGGGATTAACGCTGGCGATGTTGTCTCGTCCGCTGACGGCGCTGGCGATTTCGTTGCCGTTTGCGGCGTTGCATGTCTGGATGATGGGGCGAAGTGTGTGGAGGTGGGAGGTTCCCGGCTCAGAAACGATGGTTTTAGACAAGCGCTTGAGGTTTCGGATTGTCTGGCAGACGGGATTGTTTGTGTGTCCAGTTCTGTGTGGACTGTTGTTGATGGGGCTGGTGAATCAAGCGACAACGGGTTCGTGGTGGGTGACGCCGTATTCGTTGTACACACAGTATTACACGCCACGCCATGTGTTTGGGTTTGACAACCGAATCAAAGGTGAAGCGTGGATCGCGGAGGCGGAGCGTGCGGGGATCGAACTTCGTGTGGACGAGAATTATGACCAATGGACGGAGAATCTGGATACGAGGCTGGCTGTTTCGAATACATCGACGCGCCTCGTGAGCAATCTGAAGTGGACCTGGGGGGTGGTACCGTTGTCGGTGATGCTGGTGGTGTGGGTGGCGATTGCGGTTGGGCGCTGGGATCGTGGGTGGCTGTTGCTGGCGTCGGTGATTCTGCTCTATGTGTTTCATCTGCCTTACTGGTTTGTGGGGATGTATGGCTACCATTATGTGATGGAAAGCGGGCCTTTGTTGCTGGTGTTAGCGGGTGTGGTGAGTTCCTGTGTATTTAATGCTGCGCGAAAAATGGACCGCCCCGGGCTTGCCTATTGGTGGGTCGGATTGTTTGTGATGGGATGGGTGATGAACCACACGAGCGTTGAGCCTTTGTGGTCTAGCTGGCTGGATCAGGGGATGTCGAACCTGAACTTTTCACGTGAGAAACATGCCACGATGGATCTGCGATTGCGTGAGGACGTTCAGACGCCTGCGGTTGTGATCATTCGAGCAGATCCTTCGGATCGACATATTGACTATGTCATTAACGAACCGGGGCTGGATACCCCGATTGTGCGGGTCAATGAGATTGCGGGAGTCAGTACGCCGGTGGTATTGAAGCGACTTTTTCCGGGACGTGGGCTGTATCTGGTGGATGTCCGTGAGATGAGTGTTTCGGAGTTGACGGTAAAAAAAACAGAGAGATAGGCAAGTCGACTGCTCCTGTTGTTTGTCGTCGGCTATAATGTTGGGGGTGCGAAACCTGAGGTGAGGTGGTTCTGTGGACCACACCTTTGAACGCGCCCCGATCAGCCTGTTAAAAGACGCCTGAAACCGGGCTGTTTGTGAAACTTTCGCGAGATCTCAACACACGTTATTTGCAAGAAGAATTTTTATGTCGATTGCCCGATTCAGCGTTAACAATTCTGTGCTGGTCAACATGATGATGATTGTGTTGCTAGTGGCGGGGACGGGGTTTGCGTTGACGCTGGTGCGTGAGATGTTTCCTGAGAGTCGTCCGGATGCGATTGTGGTCACGGCGATTTATCCGGCAACACAGCCTGAAGAGTTGGAGAAAGCGGTCACTATCAAGATTGAAGAAGCGTGTCGTGATATTGAAGGGATCGAGAAGGTTGATTCGACCATTAGTGAGGGGATCTCGACGACAACGCTGACGCTGTTTAATGAAGTCGAAGATGTTGATGCGGTCTTGCAGGAAGTTGATATGGAGATCAAAGCCATTGACAATCTTCCGGTCGATCTGGAACGCCTGACGGCGCGCAAGCTGGAACCGACCTTGCCGGTGATCAGTGTGGCGCTTTTTGGCGATGGGAGTGAAGCGGCTTTGAAGGAAGCGGCCAGGAAGTTGCGTGATGATCTGCTGTTGTTGCCTGGTGTCAGCGAGATACAGCTTTCAGGGATTCGTGATGATGAGATTAGTGTGGAGATCGAGCCACAGACGCTGCGGAAATATGACCTGACGTTATCTGAGGTCGCTGAGGCGATTCGAAAGACGAATCTGGATGTTTCCAGCGGCAATCTGAAGGGGGATGCTGCGAATGTTTCTGTGAGGGTGCTCGGTGAAGAATCGCGTGGTCAGGATCTGGAAGATATTGAAGTCTATTCATCGACATCAGGTCAACGATTGTTATTGGGGGAGATTGCGACGATTCGGGATGAGTTTGTGGAGACTGATATCGACAACTATTTCAACGGCAAGCGGTCTGCGAATTTGATTATTCAGAAAACGAAGTCACAGGATGCGATTCAGATCGCGACGATCATCCGGGCGTATATTGCGGGCAAGAAAGGGGAGTCGTTTGATGCCTGGGGGTACCATGATGCTTATCAGGAGGTCTGGTATGTCAAGCCGTTTGCGCTCATCGGGAGTTTTGCCAGTCAGGCGATCAATATAATTTCCGGTCGACCAGATCCTCAGGCGATTTATGAGCAGAGTCTGGCGACGCCATTTCCTCACAAGTTTGACATGGCTCTTTATAGCGACTTATCGCGATTCGTGACGGGGCGATTGGATCTGATGATTCGCAATGGTCAGGCAGGTTTGATTCTTGTCTTGATTGTGTTGAATTTGTTTTTGAATTGGCGGGTGGCTTTCTGGGCGGGGATGGGGTTGCCGGTTTCGTTTATGGGGACGTTTATTTTGATGTGGGTGTTTGGCGTCTCGATCAATTTACTGTCGATGTTTGGACTCATCATTGTGTTGGGGATTATCGTCGACGATGCGATCGTGATAGGTGAGAATATTTTCCGTCATGTTGAGGAGGGGATGGACCCGCGTGAAGCCGCCGTGAAGGGGACCGATGAAGTGATGTGGCCGGTGATTGTGGCGGTTTCGACGACGATTGGTGCGTTTTTGCCGCTGCTCTTTATTACGGGTCGGATCGGAACGTTCTTTCGCGAGTTGCCGCTGGTGGTTACGGCTGCATTGACGATCTCGTTGCTGGAGGCATTGATCATTCTGCCGGCTCACCTGGCGCATTTGCCGAAGCATCGGTTTGAGAAACAAGAGAAGAAACGCGGGATCGCGGGCTTCTTTCAACGTGTGGGAGGTTTTCAGACGTGGTTCATGAACACGTTCCTGCTGACTCCTTACGAGTGGCTGTTGCGAATTTCGCTGCGTTGGCGTTATGTGACGACGGGTGTGGCGCTGGGGTCTTTGGTGTTGTGTCTGGGGTTGATGGCGGGGGGGATTGTCAAATTTGAGTTTATTCAAAAGATGGACAGCGAAACATTGATCATGCGGTTAGAAATGCCGATTGGAACCGTCATCGACGATACGAAAGATCGACTGAAAACACTTTCGGATTATGTTCTCGATTTGCCTGAAGTGACCAGTGTGCAGATGCAGGCTGGTTTTCAGGTCGATATCGGGGGGACGGGGGCGACGGGGGTCAACACGCAGCCACATGTTGGGCAGTTGATTGTGGAGTTGATCGAAGCTGATAAACGGGAAGGCGAGAGTCTGCGATCGAGTGAGCAGTTGTTGGCGGAATTGCGAAAGAAGTCGTCGACGATCCCGGGAGTCAACTCAATTACGTGGGAAGCGTTTAGCGGAGGGCCGGCTGGGAAGGATATTGAAATCCGCGTCTCGGGAGACAATTTTGACGAGGTGATCGCGGCCAGTACAACGATCAAGCAGGATCTGAATACGTATCAGGGGGTTGTCGATCTGGAAGACAACTACGATCTGGGAAAACAGGAAGCGCGTCTGCAATTGCTGGAATCAGCGCGTGCAACAGGAATCACGGTTTCTGATCTGGGAACATTTGTTCGAAACGCCATTTATGGAGCCGAAGCCAGACGGATCACGCGGAATCGTGAGGACGTCAAAATTATGGTTCGGCTGCCTGAGGAGTATCGAAAAGACATATTCAATCTGGAGGCGTTGTGGGTGCCCCGGCCTTCGATTTCGATGGGGAATGTGGCGATGTCGGGCGGATCTGTCGCGACAGGATTACTGGAACAGATGCGAACACGTCTGCGCTGGATTCCGATTAGTGAAGTGGCCCAGATTCAGGAAACACGAGGGTTCACGACCATCAACCGCTCGGCGCAGGAACGATCGGTGACTGTTAAAGGGGATGTTGATTCTGCTGAGGGAAATCTTGAGGAGGTGATGGAGAAGTTTCGAGCCACGACGCTGATTAATTTGAGAAATGAATTGCCGGGGGTGAGGGTGGAGTTTCTGGGGACGTCGGAAGAGCGTGAGAAGTCGTTTGCAGGTTTGAAACTGGCGTTTCCGGTGGCGTTTTTAATTATCTATATGATGCTGGCGGGGTTGTTTCGATCTTATGGTCAGCCGCTGGTGGTGATGGCGGCGATCCCGTTTGGTGTGCAGGGTGCGATCCTGGGACATTGGCTGACGGACAATCCGGCGACAATTTTGAGTGCGATTGGTTTAGTGGCGCTCTCGGGAATTGTGGTCAACGATTCGCTGGTGCTGGTGGAGTTTGTTAATGAATTGTATCGCAAAGGGATGCCCTTGTATGAAGCGAGTGTCAACGGGGCCAAACTGCGGTTGCGAGCGATTCTGTTGACGACCATGACGACGGCTGCCGGGCTGATGCCTCTGATGTTTGAGAAGAGTTTTCAGGCGAAGTTTTTGATACCGATGGCGGTCACGTTGACGTTCGGTTTAATTTTCGCGACGGTGTTGACCCTGTTGATTATTCCGTGCATGAATATGATCTACTTTGATCTGGCTAATGTGATGAGCAGGATAAGCGGGTTTTTGTGGGGAGTCAAACCGCGTCAGGAACAGGAAGAAGAAACTCAGGAACTCGTGGGTTCAGGCGTGGAATCGTTTTGACGGATGGGCTAATGAAAGGGTGAGAGGGCGCGGGAATCAACGAGCGTTGAGAAAGCTGACGAACACGTTGGACACGACGAACAGCATGAGATGATAAGCCAATGAAGAACATCGTGATCATCACAGCAGGCGGGGCGGGCATGTTTTGCGGGAGCTGCATGTCGGATAACAGTCTAGCCAAAGCGCTGACTCGTCAGGGACAGCAGGTGACATTGCTGCCGCTGTATACGCCTCTGACCTTAGATGAAGAACAAGCCGAGTCGACTCCTATTTTTATGGGAGGGATCCGGGTGTATTTGTCGCATCAGTATCCGTGGTTTCGACGACTGCCGCGCTGGAGTACGCACTGGCTGGATCATCCGAACGTGCTCAACTGGTCAACAAAACTGGGGGTCAGCAATGATGCCAGTCAGTTGGGAGGGCTGATGATCTCGCTGCTCAAAGGTCATCAGGGTCCACAGCGTCGATTGATTCTCGATGTGGTTGATTATGTGACGAAGACACTGAAGCCGGATGTGGTGATATTCAGCAATATACTTCTGGCTGGATTTGTGGAACATTTGCGTGCCCATTTTGATGGCCAGATCTATGGCTTTCTTCAAGGTGACGATTCATTCCTGGATCAGTTAACTGATTCGTATCGGGGAGTGGCGCTGGAGATGCTTGAAAAGCAGTGGCCGCATTTCGATGGGTTTGTGACGTTTACTTCGTACTATCGAGAGTACATAAGTCGTTATCTGTCGATCCCGGTCGAAAGGATTTCTTTGATTCCGTTGGGGATCGAAACCTCGTTGCATACGGGGATGCCCAGAGATGTCGGTGAGGCGTTTACGTTGGGATATTTTGCACGGATTGCTCCTGAAAAGGGGATTCATGTGGCGCTGGAAACTTTTGCGCAGTTGCATGCGCAGTTACCCAGCGCGCGACTGTTGATTGGTGGGTATTTGAGTCCTGGGCGGGAAGACTATTTTGAAGAGGAGCTAGCCAAACATCACATGCGGTCGTCATCGATGCGTTATCTGGGAAGTCCGCAGAGTGTTTCAGAGAAAGTGGAGTTTTTCAAGCAGATCGATGCGTTGTGTGTCCCGGCGACGTTTCATGAGCCTAAGGGGCTGTATGTTTTAGAGGCGCTTGCGAATGGGGTGCCGGTTGTGTTGCCTGCACGAGGGGCGTTTCCTGAACTGGTGGCGTCGACGCGTGGGGGGATGATTGTCGAACGACTTGATCCGGTCGATTTGGCTGAGGCGCTGTTGAAACTGGCTCAAGACAGACTGCTTCATCAACGGTTTCGCGAAGAGGGTTATCGCCAAGTCCGGGAGCAACATTCGAGCGATGTGAGTGCGCAAAAGCTGATGGAAGTGATCCATGCGGGAAGCCGATTTGTGAAGAGCTGATACAATCGTCAGAATCGCTATATTTCTGGCTATGAGGCAAGAATTCTGTGAACGCTGCGAGTTCTATGGTGGCATTTATCGAGTTGGCAAGATCGTGACATAATATTCAACAAACACATTGAAATATGTTGCGACTTACAGAGATCTTGTGACCCTGAATT
>JBGSVC010000006.1:0-8281 GCA_041753175.1 Planctomycetaceae bacterium | reverse complement strand
GTTTAGCCTGGGAAGGGCTGCCCCCTCCACATCAAGTTGCCAGCCTTCCGGGCGACGACCGGGGGGTGTTTGACTATCGGGAGTTCCATAACGCACAAGCCCGACACGTGTCCCCGCTTCCAACTCCCAGACCCAGCCTTGACCTTTCAGATATAAGATTTGCTGAGCTAACCTGGGTTCGCGCGGTCCTCCTTGAAAACTGTGAAACAGTAACTCAGTCGGCAGCGCTGTCCAGTCCCAGTAATTGGGGATCGCGGTTTCCAATCCGGGATACAAATGGGGTTGCACGACTCCATAAGCGGGAGGGGCTACCGGATGACTGCTGTATGCTTGCCCCTCGACAATGTCATAACTGAAAGCCGGGGGCTGTTCCCAAATTTGTGTTGTGTCGTAGTCCAAGCCTGTGTAGGCATGAACGGAGTGATCAGCTTGATAAGTCGGCCCCTGGCCACGTAAGACAAGTTGACTCGACGAGCCGTCTGATCTTTCCGTTAACAACGGGACTCCCTCGGGATCAAAGTGAAACTTCCCGAACTCAAAATTGGGAGCCAACGCGTGTAAGCGATTGTCTTTTTGAAGTCTTTGGTTGAAAGAGACTGATTGAACGTCTTCTGTTTCAAGATCATCACGATGGGAGGCAATCGCCAAATTACTTGCGAATGAAAACACTAAGGCGAAAAATATCGCGCTCCGCTGAAATGGCTGAATGTTGTTTAAACAGATCATGCCGCAACACAATGAGAAAGAGGAGTTTAAAGTGATCAGGCTGGCATCGTATAGCACAAATTGACACTTCAGGAAAAGCCCAGTCTAAGTGGGCGATTCTCACAATCGACACAGATGGATTAGACGTCGAAATCAGATTCTTTTTCCTGACTGAACCTCCCCCCTTACCAATCTTTCCAGGCAGTTGTTTCAATTCAGGTGCTAAATTCTATATGTCGCATTCCATACAAAATCAGACATTTTCTGCCTTTGGAACAATTGATGTTGCCCTCACGTCAGACACACGAGCCTTCTTTGAACGAACGCACAGGCGCGGCGCTCGTCGAGTTTTCTGTGTTGCTTCCCGTTGTCATGACAGCCTTGTTGATGTCGATCGAAGCTGCCAATGGCATTTTTTTAAGACAGGCAGCGACCTCGGCCGCTTATGAAGGTGCTCGTGTCGTAACTTCCATCGGTGGAACGAAAGCAGCCGCCGAGACGCGTGTGGCGGAAGTCTTAAATGCAAGAGGAATCACCAACTATACATTGACGATCAATCCGAATGTCACTTCGACAACACCGCGGGGTACTGAAGTCACTGTTCGAGTCAGGATTACAGAAGCAGGCAATCGTCTGCCTATCAATATCCTGTTCTCGGGTGGAAATTTCGAGTCTCGAATTCGGATGATTCGACTGTAGTGAACGAATAACTGGCATATTTCAGACTGACCGCCCGATGATTACAACAAGAGTTAATTTTATGCATCACCATAGACCTCAAGAGCAAAGCCAAAGACATGGCGCCATTTTGGTGCTCATGACGACATTGATCCTGATCATGTTGATTATGGTCGCATTTACGGTTGACGTCGCGTGGATGCAATTAGTACGCACCGAACTTCGCGCCGCCAGCGATGCAGCCGCTAAAGCAGGCGCAGAAGCCCTTTCACGAACCCAGAAACGCTCAGATGCGATTGCAGCCGCTAAAGCGACTGCGAATAGAAATCGAGTGGCAGGCCGTGCATTGACATTAAGAAATACTGATATCGAAGTGGGAAGTGCAGAACTACAGCCCGATGGCTCATGGGGATTTGTAGCCGACCAACAACCTTATTCTTCCGTGAGAGTCTCACCGATTTTAGACGGCTCTGGGGGCAATCCGGCTGTTGGCCTTTTCTTTGGTCAACTCCTGGGGATGAAAACATTTACCCCATCGATCGACACAACCGCCGCCTGGTATGAACAAGACATCGTGTTGTGCATTGACCGTTCCCACAGCATGTGCTTTGATTTTACTGGTACAGACTGGAGCTACCCTGCCCTGGAAGCTGGCAGAGGCAACCACACACACGAAGATGACGGAGACAAGCATCTTGATAGTCCTCCACATGCCAGTGAAAGCCGATGGTCAAGTCTGAATTCTGCTGTCGATACGTTCCTGACTACGATCAACGATTTGAAAACGACTCCTCAAATTGCTCTAGTCACTTGGGGTTCCACGATCACAACAGCATCGAATTACGAAGGTTGGCTGACTGGTCGGAATTTCTCAAGCGTGACTCGCAATTCTGATCTGAGCACCAGCTACACAGATATCGCTTCTGCCATCGATTCTCTGGGAGACGACATCATGCTCGGCGGCACAAACATGTCAGCCGGAATGTCTGAAGCCATTACCATCCTGACAGGGGGAAATGCCAAGCCACTGTCGCATAAGTCCATGATCCTGATGAGTGACGGTCAATGGAATAAAGGTGTTGATCCGATTATCACAGCTCAAACTGCGAAGAACGCCAATATCACCATTCATACGATTTCCTTTCTGGATCAAGCTGACCAGACAACCATGAAAGCAATCGCCGAACTGACCGGAGGCACGCACTACTTCGCCACCAACGAAGAAGAACTCAAAGATGCGTTCCGAAAGCTCGCATTAAGCCTGCCTGTGATCCTCATTGACTAGAAAAAATTTCCTGTGAGAGCTTTGCACCGCACATTATCTAAACTGAAATCAGACCATTCAAGCCGTCGCGGCACGACTGCCGTCGAGTTTGCCATCGTCGCGCCCATCGCCTTTTTCGTGGTCTTTGGAGGGATTGAACTTTCCCGCATCAGTATGATTCGGAACACAGCAGAAATTGCCGTTTACGAAGGAGCCCGCGCGGGAATTGTGCCAGGAGCGACAACTGCCCAAGTCATTGCTGCCGTCAATAACTATCTCAACATTTCGGGAATCAGCAACGCAACAGTTACGGTCACACCAAATGCGATTACAAATGAGACGCCGCAGATTCAGGTCGATGTCGATATCCCGATTTCAGGGAACACCTGGGTTGTCGCTAAACTGGCCGCCGGATACACGGTCAAGAAATCCTGCAGTCTCTCGCGGGAGTGGATTACCAATTTCTAACCTGCTTTTAGTTAACGATAGTCCTCTGGCTTTTTCCCAGGTATGAATTCCTGAAAGCCATATTGTGTCGGCTCATAACTCCCGATTATTGTGACATCTGCTTTCTCGGGAACCGGCAAGTCCAACCCCCAATAGACACTATTGACAATCAGTCGGCGTAAATCCTCATTGACGAGATCAGTGGCCGCTCCCATCGTCGTACAGAACACACGATTCGTTGTGCCATGAGAATTGCTGATCAGTCGTGTCCAAGCGATCGGCATCATCGGATCATTGATACCTTGCATGACGCCATCGGTTTTGCGTTTCTTCTGATAGTTGGCAGGGGCATCGTCTGGAGACAGACCAGCGACCACTTCGCCTCGCAACAATACGTGGGCATCATCTGGCAGCGCCACTTCATACACATCACTATCACCAAAGACATTTTCAACGCCATTGAGGATCGCATCCTGTGATGCGTCTGGTTCGATGATCCCTCGCGTCGCTTCGAACTTATGTTTGCCCCAATGAGAAAGCCAGTTTTCACCAAAAAACTCTTCTCCGAAATTGTTGTATCGTGATAATGGATCGTTTTTGGGATATTTGAAGGCATGAGTACTCGTGCGCAAAGCCACCAATGGCACGCCGCGCGCAACGGCGTTTTCAAAGAACGACATTTGATCTGCTGGCCAACTTCTCCAGCGGACCAGCATCACAATCAGATCTGCTTCATCCAACGCTTCAATGCCTGCTATACTCGATGAGAGCATCGGATCGATCTGGCCTTGAGCATCCAAGGCAAAAAGTACAGTGCATCGAAAGCCATGTTTGTGAGCAAGGATTTTTGCCAACATTGGGAGTGACTCTTCACTCCGGTACTCTTCATCGCCACTGATCAACACGATCTGGCGCCCATTTCCCATTTCATCCGGCGGGGAAACGTCGAGCCATTTTTCTGCACCGTTAATCACCTCGACATTGTTGCTCAAACACAATATCACCAGCCACACAGGAATCAGCCATCGTCTCATTGAGTAGTCCATTCAAGTCACGGTCTGCTGTCTTTGTTCATGCTATTTATTGACAGAATTAGCATGATAACACAGGCCTGACCCTTGAAAGTCATACCAATGAGTTCACATTCAGATTCTGATGAAACTTCAGACAAGAGTTGGACGCTTGTTCGGTGGGCCGACCAGGGGAGATGAGCGTCAGTTGCACGGTCTGATGCAATAAAACATCACCATGCTGCTATTTCTTTATCTCGCTAAATCGGAGTTCAACACGGCTCATCGATACTATTTGGCAACCAACGGACCGCGCAAGGGCAAAAAAAGTATATGTTACGGATTTGGATGTCATAAGCAATTGTTCAAACAGGTGCTGCTTCTCATAATGAAATTTCGAGTCTTGGTGACATAGCACTCGTTATGCCTGCCTGA
The DNA here is from genome assembly GCA_041753175.1 of Planctomycetaceae bacterium. Lineage (GTDB taxonomy): Bacteria > Planctomycetota > Planctomycetia > Planctomycetales > Planctomycetaceae > SXPC01. The sequence continues at coordinate 3,742 of JBGSVC010000006.1, read as the reverse complement.
ATAGTCCATCCTCGTTGCCCTCCTTGTTCCATTTCAGGAGTCGAGTTACATGATCGTACATGCTTCCAGTGACGAAACGATACGCATTGGCCTGGTTGGTTGTGGAGGTCGAGGGAATGGTGCTTGTGCGCAGGCCTTGCAGACGGCAGGCCCTGTTGAGCTTGTTGCGATCGGGGATTTGTTTGCAGACCATCTCGCGCCTGCGCTCGAACAGATCAAAGCCGGAGTAAAAGATGACCCCACTGCAAAAATCTCCGTCACTCCCGAGACAATGTTTTCCGGGTTTGATGCCTATAAGCGAGTGATTGACTCTGGCGTCGACCTTGTCATTTTAACGACCCCTCCTGGCTTTCGCCCCGCCCACTATCAATATGCGGTTGAACGTGGCAAGCATGTCTTTATGGAAAAACCTGTTGCAGTCGATGCTGCTGGCGTCAACCAGATTCTTGAAGCAACACGACTCGCCAAAGAGAAGAACCTGAAAGTGGGCGTCGGATTGATGTATCACTATGATCCGCGTTTCGTGGAGATCATGCAGCGGATTCAGGAAGGAGCCATCGGAGAGGTCCTGTTTTCACGTGTCTACTACAACGCCGCCGGGGTTTGGGAGCCACGTAAATCCAGAGAAGAATGTCAAACCGAAATGGAGTACCAGACACGCAACTGGTACTACTATTGCTGGTTATCAGGCGATCATATTGTCGAACAGCACATACACAATATTGATATCGGGTGCTGGCTGAGAGGCATCACATTTCCTGTCGAAGCCGTCGGCATGGGTGGTCGAGAGGTTCGCACAGACCCCAAATACGGCGACATCTACGACCACCACAATGTCGAATTCACCTTTGCAGATGGAACAAAAATGTTCTCTGCCTGTCGCCATGTCAAGGGCTGCTGGAACTCCTCCTCTGCGTATGCTACTGGAACGAAAGGAACAGCAACCATCTTTAATCCCAACTCCTATGAAACCTATGATGGCAAGTCCTATCGTGTGCCTCGCGAGGTCAAAGGGAATCCATATCAAATTGAACACGATGTTCTTTTCTCTCGGATTCGCAATAACGAGTTCCATAATGAAGCAGAAATGGGGGCCATGAGCACCATGACCACAATTCTCGGACGGATGGCAACGTATTCTGGAAAAGTCGTCAAAATGGATGCTGCGTTGGCTTCGAACTTCAGCCTGCAACCATTGGTCTATGAATTCGACGCTCCCCCTCCGGTCTTGCCAACTTCTAATGGAACGTACCCCATTGCTGTCCCTGGTGTTTCTCGAGGCTATTAGTCCTCCTCAGTCATTGATCAGGCATTCTTACTCTCTAACGGCGATCGATCTCAGGTCAACATAATGCACAAATCTATTCTCAGTATGAAACGTGACGAACAGATTCCAGTCATCATTGGAGGCCTGACTGACGACATCAATAAAGCTGTTGCCAATGAGATCGCTGCGTTGATTCGTGAAAAAGCATCTCCTACACGGCCGGTTGTTCTCGGACTGGCGACAGGTTCGTCGCCGATCGGTATCTACGATGAACTCGTCCGCATGCATCAGCGCGAAGGGCTTTCGTTCCGTCACGTGGTCACTTTCAATCTTGATGAATATTATCCCATGACCAGAACACGCCAGCAAAGCTACTGGCGTTTCATGCAGGAACATCTGTTTGATCACATCGACATTCTTCCTGAAAACATCCACATCCCTGATGGTGAGCTCAAAATCGAAAACGTTCAGGAGTTTTGTCAGCAATATGAGCAACTGATCACGCAGAAGGGTGGAATCGATCTGCAGCTATTGGGTATTGGTCGCACGGGACATATCGGCTTTAACGAACCCGGTTCCGACATCGAGTCGAAGACTCGCTTGATCACTCTGGACTCCATCACACGTACCGACGCGGCCAGCGACTTTTTTGGTGTCGAGCATGTCCCTCTCAAAGCAATCACGATGGGTGTGGGAACCGTGATGCGCGCTCGTCGCGTCATCATGGTTGCCTTCGGGGAAAACAAATCCACGATCATCGCCCAGGCTGTGGAAGGTGAAGTCACGCCGCTCATTCCAGCGTCTTATTTGCAACACCACGAGAACGTAACGATTTATGTCGACGAGGCGGCATCAGCAGGACTGAGTCGAGTGGTCTGCCCCTGGCTGTATGCATCGGTCAACTGGACTCCGCCCCTCGTTAAGCAGGCAGTGATCTGGCTGGCAGACCACGTCGACAAAGCGATTCTGAAGTTAACCGATGAAGACTACAACGAAAACGGTTTGCAACAACTTCTGGCTGCCCAGGGGCCTGCTTACAATATCAACCTTGCTGTCTTCCGACAGATACAATCGACAATCACCGGTTGGCCTGGAGGCAAGAAGCCAGATCTTCAACAACCCGGCGACCGACGTCGTCGTTTTGAAGACATCTATCCGAAAACAGCCCTCGTCTTTTCTCCTCACCCCGATGACGATGTCATATCCATGGGGGGAACGCTCATCCGACTTGTCGATCAAGGTCACGATGTCCACATTGCCTATCAGACATCGGGAAACATCGCGGTTTTTGATGACGATGTCCTGCGGTATCTTGACTTCGTGCAGGATCTTTCTCTCGAACTCAATTTACAGCCCAGTTCCGTCACGTCATTGCAAAAAGACGTTCATACTGCACTTCTCAACAAGAGACCCGGCGATGTTGATCAGGCCCTTGTCCTGAAAATGAAAGGCTTCATCCGACGCAGCGAAGCTCGCTCGGGGGCACGCAGTTGCGGTGTCCCGGCTGACAATGTCTATTTCCAGGATCTTCCTTTTTATGAAACTGGCAAGGTCAAAAAATCCCCTTTGGGAAAAGTTGATATCGACGTGACTGTCGAACTGCTTCAAAAGATCAAACCTCATCAGATTTATCTGGCGGGCGATCTTTCTGATCCCCATGGAACGCACCGGGTTTGTCTGGCAGCCGTTATCGCAGCATTGAAGCAATGTGCAGACGACGACTGGTGTCAGCGCTGCGAAGTCTGGCTGTACCGTGGTGCATGGCAGGAATGGCCGATCCACCAGATTGAAATGGCGGTCCCGTTGAGTCCTCAGGAAGTCGATCGCAAACGGACAGCCATTTTCAAGCATCAGTCTCAAAAAGATCGGGCTCTATTCCCGGGTGCCGACCGTCGTGAATTCTGGCAACGTGCTGAACAACGCAACGCCGCGACCGCAAACCACTATAATAAGTTAGGTCTGGCAGAATATCAGGCAATTGAAGCGTTTGTTCTGTGGAAAAATGACTAGCAGGTTCGCATTCATGACGTTGATTGATCATACTCAAACCGACATTCTACATTCACGAAATACGAAAACCTCGACCCAATCAGTATGACCACACCACTCAAAATTCTCTGCGTCGGGGCCGGGCACATGGGAAGCTCTCACGCCCGCGCCTATCGTCAACTGGAGGCATTTGAAATTGTGGGAATTGTGACTCGGCAACATCAGAGTTGTCAGGCGCTAGTTGCAGAACTTGGAGGAGACATCCCTCATTTTTCTGACTTTCAAACCGCGTTGGAAGTCACTAAACCCCAAGCCGTTTCGATCTCCAGCTACACCGAATCTCACTATCCCTACGCCAAGGCCGCCCTATTAGCAGGTTGCCACGTCTTTGTTGAGAAGCCTCTTGCTGAAACTCTCGAACAGGCTTCTGAATTAATTCAGCTCGCACAGGAATCGAATCGTAAACTCGTCGTCGGATATATCCTT
>JBGSVC010000005.1:0-4731 GCA_041753175.1 Planctomycetaceae bacterium | reverse complement strand
CCGGCCCCCAGTTTGCACAACATTCTAATAAGAACCCGTGTCGTGGTTTCGTTTTTTTATCGCGGTTTTCAAGCAAACCGTGTCATGCTGTAAAGTTATGCCCGTGAGTGGAGGATTTCCAGTCTGTCGGGTATGGAATTGGCGAATCAGCCTTTTATTGAGTCAGGAAGTTACCGCCTGATTGACTGGAAGTGGAACCGATTCAACTGTTTTGCTTACCTGGAGGAACGTATTCAGAAGGTGATCATAGTATGCAGGATTCACTTTTCGTGCCTGGTTGTGACTGGCATCTTTGATCAACATGATCTGACTGTCACAGCCTAGAAGTTCCTGCAATCTGGGGGCGAATTCGGGAGGGATGTGCTTATCTTTTTGTCCGGCGATCAACAGCATGCGAGTCGGAGAATCAGGTTTGAACGACTCTGGTTCGACAAATCTCAGACCAGACTTGTATTGGTAGATTAACTTTCCCAGAAGCACGGTTTTGCGAATATGCCACATCGGAATTGTTTTGCAGAAGATGTCTGGCAGGATCAGGGTCATCCATTTTTGAACAGCGCGTTCAATGATGAGATTATTGGAATACGCACCTTCGACAATCAAGTTTTGAATGGTATTGAGCCGCGAGGCGACCACGAGGGCGATGGCTCCTCCGCGCGAGATTCCAAAGACGGCATGAAGTTGTGAAGAAAACCTTGGATGTCTGTGAAGCTGCGTGATGATGTTCGTGAGATCTTCCGTTTCGCGTCGCGTGACCCAATAGCGAGGCTGATAGCCGGGGAGTGAATCGCTATGCCCTTGTCCGGTGAGATTGACCGAGAGGATCTCGTAGCCGATGGAGTGAAGGCCCTGGCAATATTTCCAGGCTGAAAAATGAGATGCCTGATATTCGGGGACGAAAAGAATTAACCCTAACGACTCTCGATCCTGTTGGGTGTAATAGCTTCCCCGGAGTATCAGGCCCTGGGGATTAATAAACTCCACAGGTTCTGACCAGGGAATGGCGGGAAAGACTTCCTCTTTGAGGACGGGGTCTTTGTCGAATAAGGGAACGATCTGCAGGGCGTAGTAAAGCTGGAACAACAACGCAAAGATTAATAGAGAAACCGCCGGCACGAGTAGGAGAATAGCAAATGACATAATAAGTCAGCGCGGCGAATTGCTGTTGAAATCGAGAGATGACTGGCACACCAGCCCGACACTTTGCAATAGCCAGGTTATGCTCCTGTGTATCGTGAAAAGATCAAAGAGATGTTCTGTCCGCCAAATCCAAAGCTGTTTGAGAGCGTGCGATTGACCTTTGCATCGCGCGGTGTATTGGGGATGTAATCGAGGTCACAATCGGGATCAGGATTCTCATAATTGATGGTGGGAGGCAGGACATTGTCTCTGATAGACAGCAGGCAGACAATCGCCTCAACACTGCCAGCGGCGGCAATGAGGTGTCCCATCATGCTTTTGACGCTGGAGACGGGCGTGGTATAAGCATCTTGACCTAAGGCGCCTTTGATGGCCATCGTCTCGACGCGATCATTAACAGAGGTGCTTGTGCCGTGGGCGTTGACATAGTCAATCTGGTCGACATTGAGTCCTGCATCTTTGATGGCGCGTGTGATACAGGCGACGGCACCCCGCCCTTCGGGATGAATGTCTGTGATGCGGTAGGCGTCAGCACTGCTGCCGTAACCTGCGACTTCACCGTAAATTTTGGCGTCCCGCTTGAGAGCGTGTTCGAGATCTTCAAGAATCAACATCCCGGCGCCTTCGCCCAGGACGAAGCCATCGCGTTCGCGATCGAAAGGCCGAGAGGCGCGTTGAGGTTCGTCGTTACGTGTCGAAAGTGCCGTGAGAAGGTTAAATCCCGTCACTCCAAATGGATGGATCATGCTGTGGGCTCCACCTGAGAGCATGATATCGGCATCGCCACGTCGGATAAGTTCCGCAGCTTCACCGATGGCCTGACTGGATGCTGCACACGCCGTCAGGCAGTTGAGATTGGGGCCCTGGGCATTAAAGAGGCTTGCCAGGTGACCGGCAGGCATGTTCGGTTCTTGCTCAAGCTCGACTCGTGGATTGAGTTGTTTCAAACCGCCGGAAGTGAATTTTTCCAGGTCCACTCGACCATCTTCGGTTTCGGCGTCGGCGATGAGCTTCATGAATTTGGGGAAGTCCTGCTGGCCTTCACCGGCACCCAAATAAACACCGAACATCGCTGGATCATAGGAGTATTGGTCCATCCCTGCATCTTTGAAAGCCTGTGAGGCGGCAGCGATGGCAAAACGGATGTTTCGACCGGAATGTTCAAATCGAGAGACATCCTGGGTGTATTGCGAAAGATCAAATCCGTCGATCTCAGCGGCGAACTTTGTGGGAAAGTGGGAGGCATCGAAATGGCGAATTGGGCCGACACCACTACGACCTTCCATCAGCGATTTCCACATCGACTCGACTGTCAATCCGACTGGAGTGACACATCCAATACCAGTAATCACAACTCGTCGTCGCATATTCAAAACAAAGTCCTCTGGTTCAGGAAACAACGGCTGGAGAAATCACGATCATCTGAGCAGGAATGTGGGAGCAAGGGGCTCGTTAATTCCATGGGTTACATTACAGATCGATCGTTGACTCTCGGCTTTTCTTACGGCTCAGTGTTGTTGAGTCTTAACAAATTATCAAACTGGAAAACAAATTGAGTCTGTGACGACTGGCATTGAATTCAGCCAACGTGTTGAGATTCACTATTTTTAGATGATCGAGACATAAGACATCATATTATGTGTCTATGAGTATGAAAAGGTGAAGATGAAAAGGTGGGAACCTGCGAGATGGAGGGAGAAAAAAGTTCAAACCCTGCCTGCTCACGATGCGGTCGTGTTAATCCAGTCGTGCCTGCGTTTTGCCGATCGTCAGAATCGATGACAGACCAGAGGCGCTCATGAAGTCTGTATGACCACCCAGATTGTTGTGCAAGTCCGTGGAGCCATCTAAAAAGGCAAAACAGATTTCGCCCTCGGCGATCAGTTGATCTCCGATGCGAGCCCGACATTCAACGATGCCCCCTTCCTGAGTGGTCTGCATCAGCGTGACATGATAATGCAGTGTATCACCGGGAGTGGCGAAGCCGTGGAACGTCATTTTGGGGACTTTTGCCAGGACGACCATCCGTTGAAAATCGCTGGATTCACTGAGCAAAATCCCCCCCGTCTGAGCCAGACCTTCGATGATCAAGGTGGAAGGCATGACGGGAAATCCGGGGAAATGATCATGAATATGCTCTTCGGAGAGAGAGACATTTTTAACGCTCAGCGCGTATTGTCCTCGCTCAAACTCCAGGAATCGATCCACCCAAAACCAACGCATGTTGACTGCTTTGCTTACATTAAAAATAGGGAATCAATTTTGATGATTCCGGAGTGAAAAAGTCTCATGCGGTTACGGGTCCGTGTAGACGCCTACAAGACGACAGTGTGCAGAAATGATCTGGTCGTCAGCCAATCCAGGCAAAGACGAGATCAACGAGAGCGAATGAACGCATTTAAATGAACTCAATTCAAACTGACAAACGACGCCACATGAGGCGCCGCTTCATCAGTTGAATGGAACATGACAAACTGATTATTTCAGTTTGTTTTCCAGGAATTTACAGATCATTTCGACTGTAAAGAGGCTGCTGATTTTGTCCACGCGAGGATCCTTGGAGAAGGTCTCGACGTCGGCATGAGGCATGCGGGTTTTTAGTTCTGCAAGACCCTTGGGAGTGATCGAGCCATTTTCGACCAAGGTTGTGTCGGCGGCGTCGACTTCAGGAAAGAGTTCGCCACGTGGAATCTTGATGTCAAATGATTTTTCCAGACGAAACACGATGTCCAGGAAGTCGATGGACTCGGCTCCCAGATCCCCCATCAAGGTCGCCTGGGGAGTCACTTCGTCGTCATCGACGCCGAGTGCATCCACCAAAATTTCTTTGACCTTCTCAAAAATCTCTTCGTTTACTGCCATGAACACTAATCCTTACGAAACAAATCAAAAGTACGGTTCTTTTTACCCAGCCGAACCGTGGAGAGCTCCGATGGCATTTGAGCCGCAGGATCAGCAACCAGAGAAATGCCTTGAGTCAACAAGGGATTCTGCGTTGTTTAAACCTTACTGGCCGTCGAAAAAGGCGACGATCTGCAATGCCAAAAAGAATCGCTTATCATAACCCTATCAGAGACTGGAGAAAAGGCAAAAGCAGGAGCAACGCCAACTCATCAATAATTGCCGATACTTTAGGCGATGCAAAAGGAGGTGGGGTTACATTCCTCCAAGACTGAGCCCGCCGTCGACTTTGAGGATCTGGCCGGTGATGTAGCTGGCGCTGTCGCTGGCTAAAAACAAAGCGGCATTGGCGATATCTTCCGGTTTGCCCAGTCGTTTGGCGGGAATCCGTTTTTTGATTTCTGCTTCTGCGGCATTGCGGACGGCTTGAGTCATATCCGTTTCGATAAAGCCCGGGGCGATGGCATTGACGGTGATATTGCGCTTGCCCAACTCGGTTGCCATACATTTGGTGAAGCCCTGAATTCCGCCCTTGCTGGCAGCGTAGTTGGCTTGACCGGCGTTGGCATTTTCCGCAGCGACACTCGACATGTTGACAATACGACCATAACGTTGAGACATCATGGGGCGGGTGACTGCCTGGCAGAAGTTAAATACGCTCGTCAGGTTCGTGGCGATGACGGAATTCCA
>JBGSVC010000004.1:0-4053 GCA_041753175.1 Planctomycetaceae bacterium | reverse complement strand
TCCATCGACAAAATCCGCCCGTACCATTTTGTAGGGAATACGAAAGTCTTCAGTGCCGATGATAATCGCGGGCCCGCTGACGACACCTTGTGAAACTGCGATTCCCCGTTTAATGATCATGTCAATACTCAATCGGAACGTCGTCGGGAAGAGTGGGCAGAAAATCGGCCTGATTTCAAGTGAGATGATGAGACGGGATCGGCAAACTAGGTTTCAAAGTTATGTGCGAACAATTCAACAAGTTTTTCAAGGAGTTCCCTGGCATCTTGTCCCTGAGTGCGGATCGTCAGTTTTGTCCCCTGAACTGCCTGCAAAGTGATCAGATCAAAAATTGTTTTGGCATCAACGGCGATACCATCTTTAATCAGTTGAGATTGACATGGAAAGCGACGGGCTAATTCGGCGATACGGGAACACGGAACCAGATGGAGACCATTCTCCAATAAAACGGTGACTTCTTGTTCGAATACGTCAGTAGAATGCATGGAAGAATCCACGTCTGGCAGAGAAAAACTCATAATTAATCCAAAGTCAATCTGGCAGCGGCGCTCGATCGGACGTGTTTGAGGCATGACCGCAAAGCTCACCGCTGTGGCTTAATTCTCAGCCATCTTTTTGGTCTGCTTCCAGCAGCAATTCCCAAACTTCTTGAGGAGTCGAGGATTGTTTCAAGAAATTACAGAAGTCTTGATTACGAAGATGTCGTGATATGGTTTCCAAGGCTCGCAGGTGTTCTCCGGGTCGATCAGGGGGAGAAACCAGCAAAAAGAGAATGTAGACCAGTTCGCCATCAAGTGAGGCAAAGTCGACTCCCCCTTTAGCCAACGCGATCGTTGAGACCAGTCCATCGACAGTGGGATGTTTTGTATGTGGGACAGCAACACCATTGCCAATGCCAGTTGAACCGAGTTCTTCCCGTTTCAGAATGGCCGTGATGACGCTTTCTGAATTGTCGGCACTGATCCGACTGGCGGCTTGCAAGCTCTTGGCCATTGTGCGAATGGCTTCTTCTTTTGAGCCGACTTGCAAATCGGTCACGATAGCGTCTCTGACGACGAAATCAGTCAATTTCATTACAGACTCCTTCAGGGCCAGTCTTGAGCTTATGTTTGAGACATATGAATATGTAAGTGAGCCTTTGTGGGCCGCTCTGTATTGGTGTGCTCATCGACGCAAACTGCTTCGATATCCCTCGTTAAGAATTGCAAATCCCCATTTCAGGATGGTTGCAACAATAGTCGAATCAATTCACAAAAGAAACTCCGATGCTCATGCTGAGAAAAAAATCTCGTCAACATCGAAGTCGGTTACTTTGTTTATCGGTCGGCCACAAGTTGAATTAGGCTTCGTCTGCGTCCGCGTCGGTGGCATCTTCCAGATCAGAGGGCTGGCCTGCAAGTTCACTCGTGGGGCGATCGCGACGATGGTCCTGAATCTTCTCTTTGTACTTTTTAATCTGGACTTCCATCTTGTGAAGAGCAGCATCAAAAGTGATTTGAGCATCATCGCCGTTATCGACATGGGCAACGAAATTGTGTTTGTGCTCGGCGTCTACCAAAATTTCGCATCGGACGCGATCACCTGCAAAATCATAATTGACACTGATCGCCGTCACGCGGCCGAAATATGTCAGCAGTTTTTCAGACTTTTGTTTTGTGTATTGTTGGAGTTGATCCGAAATACTCCCATGCTTACAAGATACTTCAACCTGCACTGACGACTCCTCTATAAACGTTCAATCCCGATCAAAACGACGGACCCATTAGCTGCCTGTTAAAAATCGATCTCTTATCGGTTTTCAACAATCCAAAAACGCCTGAAACCCGGCGTTTTTGATGATTCCATCCCTGGAATCAAGCAGCCCTTTGAAATAATCAACGGGCTGTTAGATGATCAACGGGATGTCGTTGTTTTGTCTCGTGAAACAACCAATCCTATCCGATTGCAGCCATCACATCATCCAGGCTGTAAGAGTTCAATCAAGATCGGGGCAAAATTCCATTGTAATTGCCATAAAATCGACGTCAATCTACACAACCGTTTTCTTAAGTGTCATTACTGCCACGCTGGCGACTTCAGTTCTTAACCGGATTCATGTAGACGATGTCATGGTCTCAATATTGGTAACTTCAATAGGGAGGAGGTGTTCTCTTGTGGCTAGACGCGTGCTGCGTTTTCAAATCTTTGGGATGAATCTGCCTCTGGCGAATCGATCCTCTCGGGAAGTGGACGTGGTTGATGCCAGCTTAATGGTGAGGTCTTTTTCTTTTTTGGTAGTAAGTCAAAGCTGAAACGTGGAACAGAACTGTTGCTGTCCATTTCAAACATGGTCCGCCCCAACTGACAGCCCGTCGTCGAACACAGAAGAATCGTTGCAAGCAAATATCGTGTGAATGTCTCAAGCATTGTCGATTGGCCTTAACTAAGACGTGACTGCATTCAAACTGGCTGGTAGGGATTGATGATGGCACACATCAGTTGACGAATCTTGCCATCGGATGTGACTGTTTTACTTGGATGCGTCTAATTTGGGTTCTGATTGAGTCGGCAAACTCCCGGTGCTGAAAGCCGAAGCGTCGCTTGATACCAGCTTTTCGGAAGCGCAACTGCTGCACAAGAAAACCAAACCGATCGCGAGACTTTTCGCCTGGTTTCGAAGCAATAAATAGCGAACTGAAATAGGCATGGCATTTTCCGAATTGAGGTGATGTGTTGCGGTGCTAAGAAGTGAATCAATTCCACATAATTGGAAATACCATGAATTTAGAGGTGCGGGAACAGAGATTTTCACACCCGTTGCATTCAGTTTCTTTTTTACAACACCACTGGTGCGCATCTGGCAACGCTCTTAAGTGGTGATCTGGCTGAGTTTTATGGAGGAGTATGTGTTCTCTTTGTCATTTCCCCGTCGTTTTTTGGCATCACGAGGTTTGTGGGGTGTGGGGGGTGGTGGGTTGGATTTTGTATTATTTATTGAACACCTTAAAGTCTAGTGTGATAATGCTTTAGGGGAAGTGTGCTGATTTGGTTGTGTCGGTTTTGAAGCGCGCTTCGTTTGTTTGGCATTCCAATCGCTTTACACCTGTCTCACACAACAACGGTGACGACAGGCTACAGCGGTCCACACCATCTCAAACACAACTCGGACGACCACCAGGAGCAAGACGACCATGACGATTTCCAATTCTCAACGCCCTTTATTCTCTGCCCTTATTCATGACGAAGCCGGTTTTATTGTCTCGGCTGAACTGGTGTTGATCGCCACGATTGCTGTCATGGGCTTGCTGGTCGGTTTGACAGAAGTCGCCTTCAATATCAATCAGGAACTCGAAGATGTCGGGTCTGCTTTTGGCAGTATCAACCAGACTTATCGTTATCAAGGGACGACGGGCAAAAAAGGCTTTTACTTTGGCTCAGCTTATGGCGATTCGTATGACGACGGCGACGACGATTGCGATATCAGCTGCAACGCTGGTGCTGAATCAGAAAAGTAAGACGCTGACGCCTGGCGCTATTGATGATTTCCTCCATGGGATCATGCAGCTTGCACGATACGACTGATGTGAAATCAATGTGTTATTAAGGGCATAGCCGTTCGAGTTCATCACGTTTCAATTTTATTTTTTAAGACCGGAGTTCTCGAAACGCCAGACGTTTGGAGATCACACTTACCAGGACCACTCAAAAGGACCACTATCATGATCAACGTGTTTCACGCATTACGAGCCGACGAGGCGGGCTTTGTGATTTCTGCAGAACTGATTCTAGTCGCGACGATTTGTGTCATCGGGCTGGTCGTCGGCTTGACCGAGATTTCTTATGGAGTCAATCAGGAACTCGAGGATGTGGGGTCTGCGGTTGGATCGGTCAATCAGAGTTTTTATTATTCAGGGGTGACAGGCTATAAAGGACGAGCAGTCGGCAGTTTGTATGGGGATGCCTATGACACCTGCGATTCACAGTTCAATCTGAGTTGCGAATCGGGAGCCCAGTCGGAAGGCTCGTACGGATACGGCAACGGTTATGGTGGCTATGGTAGCTATTAATAGTGAT
>JBGSVC010000003.1:0-5858 GCA_041753175.1 Planctomycetaceae bacterium | reverse complement strand
AGGTTCGACGACTGCTTTGAGTCGTTTCATTTCAGTCATCAACTTCTGGGCTTTCTCCTGGTTATCCCAGAAGTTGGGTTGTGCCATGAGTGAGTTGATTTCGGCCAGTCGAGAGGATTTGACGTCGTAGTCAAAGACAGTCTCGGAGATGGAGGATACGCTCGGACATCTGGTTGAATTGAGCTTTGGCTTCTGCGTCCATGGGGAAGATTTCGCGATCAGGAGGGAGTGAATTAATAAGGAAACCCCCGGGAAGCCGGGGGTCAGCAGGGTCAATTTGAGTGAAAGGAAAAGCGGATTCGGAAATGGAATCAGGGTTTCATTTCCAACCCGATTCCTGAATAGATGAATCCGATGTCTTTCATCTTTTTAGGATTATACAGGTTTCGTCCGTCGAAGATAACCGGATCGGCCATTTTGTGTTTCATATAGTCGAAATCAGGATTTCGGTATTCGTTCCACTCGGTCACGACGCAGAGAGCATTGGCGCCTTCGAGGGCGTCGTAGTGGTGGGAACAAAACGTGATTTTATCACCGAAGATTTCCTTGACGTTTTCCACAGCGACGGGGTCGTGGGCGATCACCTGGGCACCTGATTTGAGAAGTTGCTCAATGAGGACCAAAGAGGGTGCTTCGCGGATATCGTCGGTACGAGGTTTGAAGGCCAATCCCCAGATGGCGATTTTCTTGCCCTCGAGTTTGCTGCCATAACGACTGATGACTTTTTTGGCGAGGACATTTTTCTGTTGATCGTTGACCTGATCGACGGAATCGAGGAGTTTGGTTTTCATGTTGTGCTGGCGGGCGACCGAGCTGAGGGCTCTGACATCTTTAGGGAAACAGGAACCGCCGTAGCCTACGCCTGGGAAAAGAAACTGGAAGCCGATGCGTTGATCGTGTCCGATGCCTCTTCGGACGTCGTTGATATCAGCGTTGACGAGTTCGCAGAGGTTGGCCATTTCGTTGATGAAGCTGATTTTGGTGGCGAGCATGCAGTTGGCGACGTATTTGGTCATCTCTGCAGATTCGAGATTCATCGAGAGAAACGGTTTTTCGGTTCGGAGGAATGGCTTGTAGAGTTCGGCCATGACATCAGCGACTTCTTCACGTTCGACGCCGACGACGACTCGGTCAGGTTTGGTGAAGTCGTCGATGGCACACCCTTCTTTGAGGAATTCGGGGTTGGAGCAGACATCAACGGTTCGTCCGAGTTTGGCTTTGAGGCGTTCGAGGACTTTTCGATTGGTTCCGACGGGGACGGTGCTTTTGACGACAACGATTGCTTTTTCGCTGAGCAGCGGGGCAATGGCGTCGGTCGCTTTCCAGATGCCTGTGAGGTCAGCAGAGCCATCGTCGTCTTGAGGTGTGCCGACGGCGAGGAAGACGCATTGAGCCTGAGGAACGCATTCTTCGAGTTTGGTGGTGAAGTTGAGTCTGCCGGCTTTATGATTGCGAATGACGAGTTCGGTCAGACCGGGTTCGTAAATGGGGATGATGCCATTTTTGAGGTTTTCAATTTTCTTTTCATTGATATCAACGCAGGTCACATCGTTTCCGCTTTCGGCAAAGCAGGTCCCGGTAACGAGACCGACATAGCCGGTACCAATCATGACGACTTTCAACTCTCTGCTCCTTAACGAACTTACATTATTTGTGTGTTTAGGCATACTGGCTTTCAAGGAAGATCGCATTGTGATAGCGACACCTTGATCATGCCCTGTAAAGTGTCATGAGTAAAGATGAATGAACAAAGGTGGTCAGGAATGTTAACGGCGGTTCGTCACCATTTACACAGGATCGTTAGAATCGTTGGGACCGGGCTCGTCAATGATTTCGCCTGGGATGCGTGCCATGGTGACAAGTTTGTCGCCATCGGTGAGGCTCATGATGCGAACGCCCTGAGTATTTCTGCCGACTTGTGAGATATCGACGGTGCGAACACGTTGGATTTTACCACCGGCGGTGATCATGAGGACTTCGTCACCTTCTCTGGTGGGGAGGATATCGACGACTTTGCCGTTTCGGGCGGTTGTGCGGATATCGCGGACCCCTTTTCCGCCGCGTTTTTGTCGGCGATATTGCATATTACTGCGGCTGGTGGCTTCTGCAGACTCATCTGCATCTTCGGAGAGAGTTGTCTCGGACTCAGATTCAACGGGGGGGGGATCTGGAAGTTCGGGACTGGATTCGCTGTCGGAATCTGAGATTTCGTCGATGGTCTCCTCAGTGACGGGTTCCTGGTAGCCAAAGGGAGTACGTTTGCCGTAGCCGTTTTCACAGACGGTAAGGAGAGTCATTTCGGGGTCAGCGACGACCATGCCGACGACATAGTCGGCTTTGGTCAAGGAGATACCTCTGACGCCCATGGTGTTTCGTCCCATGTTGCGGGCGTCTTTTTCGCTGAAGCGGATGGACATCCCGCCTGCGGTGGCGATGACGAGATCTTCACCTGGAGAGACGATGACAACATCGATGAGTTGATCTTCGTCGTCGAGTTTGATGCCGATGATCCCGCCTTTGAGTGGTCGGGAGTAGGCGGTGACGGAGGTTTTTTTGATGGTGCCTTTGCGGGTGACCATAATCAGGCTGCGAGGATCGTCGGGTTGGAATTTGACGTTAACGCAGTTGGCAACCTGTTCGCCTTCAGCCAGGGAGAGCAGGTTGACGAGGGCACGGCCTTTGGCGGTGCGGTTTTGCATGGGGAGGTCATAGACTTTTTGCCAGTAGACTTTGCCGAAGTTGGTAAAGAAGAGGAGGAAGTCGTGTGTGCTGGCGACGAAGAGGTGTGAACTGGGATCTTCTTCGTCGGCTTTGGCACCTGTGATTCCTTTGCCGCCGCGGTTCTGGGCTTTGTAGGTATTTAGTTGAGTGCGTTTGATATAGCCTCTGGTGGAGAGCGTGACGACCATCGGTTCTTCGGCGATCAATTCGTCTTTGTTGACGTCGGTGAGTTCGTCTTCGGAGATTTCGGTGCGCCGTGGTGAGGAGTATTTGCGTTTGAGGTCGTCCATTTCGCCTCTGACGACGGCGCGGATATGTCCTTCGTCGGAGAGGAGTGTGACGTAGCTTTCGATATCGGTTAAGAGTCGATTGTGTTCGTCGTTGAGTTTTTCGCGTTCGAGATTGGCCAGCGAGCCGAGTTGCATGGAGACGATGGCTTCAGTCTGGTTGGCGGAGAGGGAGTAGGTTTCGCGTTGTCCCTGTTCGAATTGAAAGTCGTTGAATCCGCGTTCGCCGAGTGCGCGGGCGACGAGTTCGGCTGGCATCTGGATGGTCTGGAGTCTGATTTTGGCTTCGCCGCGGTTGGGAGAACTGCGGATGGTCTGAATGATCTGATCGATATCGATCTGGGCGATGAGGAGGCCTTCGACGGTGTGTTTGCGTTTTCGGGCTTCGGAGAGGAGAAATTCGGTGCGTCTTCGGATGACTTCGACACGGTGTCGGATGAATTCGAGGAGCAACTCTTTGATGTTGAGTGTTTGCGGGCGATTGCCGACGAGGGCCAGGAAAATCATGGAGAAAGTGGTTTGGAGGGGCGAATATTTGTAGAGCTGATTCAGGACAACTTCTTTATCGCCATCGCGTTTGAGATAGATGTGAAGTCTGACTTGCCAACTGGGGACATTGCGATCGGTGAGGTCGACGATGCGTGAGATGTCTTTGATGCGATCTTCTGCGACGATGGCTTCGAGTTTTTCGCGGATGCGGTCACGAGTTTCCATGTAGGGAATTTCGGTGACGACGATGACATCGGTGTTGCGTTCGGTTTCGAAATGGGTTTTGGCGCGCAGGGTGATGGTGGAGCGTCCGGTCATGTATGCCTGACGGGTTCCGAAGCGTCCGCAGATCGTGCCTCCGGTGGGGAAATCGGGGCCGGGCAGGACATCGAGGATTTCGTCGACAGTGGCATCGGGGTTATCGATGATGAGTTGGACGGCGTCGGCGACTTCCTGGAGATTGTGGGGGGGCATACTGGTCGCCATCCCGACGGCGATGCCATTGGAGCCGTTGACCAGAAGGTTGGGGAATCGCGACGGGAGAACAACGGGCTCCATTTTCTCCTGGTTGTAGGTGGGGATAAAATCGACGGTTTGTCGTCCCAGATCGTCGAGCATTTCGGAGGCGATGGAGGAGAGTCGGGCTTCGGTGTATCGCATGGAGGCCGGTGGGAGACCAGCCAGAGATCCAAAATTGCCCTGTTTGTCGATGAGAGTATCCCGCATGACCCATTCTTGAGCCATCCGGACGAGGGTGGGGTAGAGAGCCATGTCGCCGTGGGGGTGATAGTTACCCATGGTTTCCCCGGCGATTTTGGCGCATTTTGTGCGCGGTCTTCCAGGGGAGAGATTGAGGTCGTTCATGGCGACGAGGATGCGGCGCTGGGAGGGTTTGAGACCATCACGGACATCAGGGAGGGCACGGCTGACAATGACGCTCATGGCGTATGTCAGGTAGCTGTTGCGCATTTCATCCTGAAGTTCGAGCTGCTTGATGATGCCTTGATAGGGGATGGTTTTTGGTGTGGACTCTGGTGGTGTCTTGTCTGACAAAATACAACTCCTTAAGTGGCTTCCATGACCTTGGCCGATGGCCCAATCTGCGGGGGAACTCCAGAGCGAACATTCAGGTTGAAATCACGACAAAGATATCTCGTTTTTAGCCGACAAACTCTGAGTCGTCTGGAGGGGCAACCTCATATTTGCAGCCTGTTGAAGACGTTCAAAAATCAAACAGATTTCCTTCGGGATTGAAGTCTAAAAACAGTGCGTTTTTTAACGATACTGTTCAGACAGAGGTTCATCTTCTCGGGAAATCGAAGGGGTATTACAGGATAGCAGATGAGCGGTTTTTTCACAATTCAACAGAGGGCAATTCGCGACACATAAGCCTTTTTGCCATCGTTGTTTAAGTGTTATCAAACAAGGAGTGCAGGAAATCTTTTCTGGACGATCTGTCTATTCAGTGTCGTGGTTGCGGGATATCTTGTCGGGTGGAGACGAGTGTGAGTTTCTAGATGGTGTGACGAGCAGGGACGTTTGAGAGTTTTCGAGTCGACCTGGATGGAAATACTGACGATTTTATGGATGCAGATTCGCCCTTAAAAAATCCGTCTGCTTCGGCAGAGATGACGCTGTCGCAAGATCTTGATCAGCAGGATCAATCGCGGACGATGAGCAAGAATGAGGTATCGCCTCCGCGGTTGATCCCTGGGTATGAGTTTGAGCGCATTCTCGGCCAGGGTGCGTATGGGACGGTGTGGCTGGCGAAAGCCAAGAATACGGGGAAAAAAGTTGCAATCAAGTTTTTTCATCATCGACGGGGATTGGACTGGTCTTTATTGAGTCGGGAGGTGGAGAAACTGGCGGTGTTGTATACGTCGCGTAATGTGGTTTCGTTGCAGGAAGTCGGCTGGGAAAGTGATCCGCCGTATTTTGTGATGGAGTATCTGGAACATGGTTCACTGGCTGAGAAGTTGAAACATGGGCGGATGAGTGTTTCGCAGGCGGTGAGTATGGTCCAGGCGATTGGATTGGGGTTGTTACATGCCCATCGCAGCGGGATTTTGCATTGTGATTTGAAGCCGGCGAATGTGCTGTTGGATCAGAACGATCATCCGAGGCTGTGTGATTTTGGACAATCGCGGATGACAGAGGAGCATCAGGCATCGCTGGGGACATTGTATTACATGGCACCTGAGCAGGCGGATTTGAAAGCCGTGCCGGATATGCGTTGGGATGTTTATGCGTTGGGGGTGATTTTGTATTCGATGCTGATAGGAAAGCCGCCTTATTATTCGGAGTCGTTTAACCAGACGTTGACGCATCAGACGACCCTGGATTCGCGGCTGACGGCGTATC
>JBGSVC010000002.1:0-10627 GCA_041753175.1 Planctomycetaceae bacterium | reverse complement strand
GAGCCATTCAATCGCCCATGGCCCCAAAATCAGGCAAAACAAAAACGCCGCTAAACTTGCTAACGCCAGACGAGCAGTCAGCAGGATTTCAGAATCGCCAGTGGCCGTCAGCGGAAATCCACCCCATTTAAGCCATCCGTGTTGTAGCAGCCATAACAGCATGATTGGTCTCTATGCACATTTCCGGGAATTGACGACCGCCAGTTGATCGAACTGTTGCTCCAGATGCGTTTTCAAAAACTCCACCACGAATTCCATTCTCAGGCCCCGTGACCCCTTAACCAAAATCACCCCAGGCTCTTCTAAATACATCGGCAACATCTCAAACAGACGGGTGTGATTATCAAAGACGCTCACGCAACCTCCCGACATTCCTGTTCGCGTTGCTCCCCGCGAAATGTTATGTGCCGCCTCTCCACACGTCATCAACAAATCAATCTTGCGACGTGCCATCAGTTGACCAAGCTGAAAATGATATTCCACCGTCTTTTCACCTAACTCCAGCATCGAACCTGCAATCACAATCTTTCGTTCATGCCCCGGCCAGTTAGCCAGATAATTGACAGCTTCCTTCATCGATGCGGGGCTGGCATTGTAGGTGTCATCAATAATTGTCCATCGCCCCACCCGAATCAGTTGCATTCTCCCGGGAGGATTTTGCAATCGACTGATCGCCTGTTGGATGCCCAACTGAGGAATTCCCATCTCGCGGGCCACAGCAATCACAAACAGGCACGCATTCACAGACGTCTTCCCATGCAACTGCGTATGAAATATCCCCTCATCGGTCTCAAAAGATAATCCACGAGAACTGTCACATTGATACTTCCGACACGTCACATCGTTGTGTTTTCCAAACCCGACAAACAACACCCGACACGAAGCCCGACTGGCCATCTTTCTGAGTTGATGATCATCGCCATTGACGACGGCAAACCCGGTCGATGGAAGAGATTCGATCAATTCCCACTTCGTCTCATAGATCCGATCCATGACTTCAAACGTCGCCAGATGCACCGGTTCGACTGCCGTTAAAATACCAATCTCGGGCGCCACAATTTTTGCCAAATGAGCTATGTCCCCCCGTTTTCTCGCTCCCATCTCAAAGATTGCATACTCATGCGCGCTTGCGACCTCAAACATCGACAGGGGGACGCCAATTTCATTGTTGTAGTTCAACGGCGTCGAGACACCAGGAAAATGCGACGACAAGACTCCTTGCAGAAAGTCTTTCGTCGTCGTCTTGCCCACACTTCCCGTAATCCCGATCGCCAACGTCTCAAGCTGTTGACGATACCAGCCGGCAACTTCCGCCAGCGCTTGCAATGTATCTGGGACCATAATCAGATTTTGACACTTTACCAGCATCGCCTCTGGCAGACGACCCTTTTCGACCACAGCGCCAATCGCGCCACGCTCAACGGCGTCCTTCAAAAAATCATGCCCGTCAAAATTCTCTCCTCGAATCGCCCAGAAGACATCTCCCGGCTCAACATTCCGCGAATCTGTGGAGATTCGATAAATCTCCCGATCATCAGCTCTCGGCCTGACATTTGAAACTCCCAGCGCTTCAGACAACTCTTTGAAAGTGAACAGCGGTTGATCTCTCACCCGGTTTTTCTCCATGGTTTCATCTCAGGCATCTTCGTGGTGTCTATGGCATCAAATGGCAAAACTGATTTTCCAGCATGTGTAATCGCCATGATCGCGACCTTCCGATCATCAAATTCCAAACGCTGCGATCCAATAACCTGTTCTTTCTCATGGCCCTTCCCGGCAATCAACACGCAGTCGCCCTCTTTCGCCATTCCAATCGTTTTCTCGATGGCCTCACGACGATCCACAACCAACTCACATTCCGCAGCACACGGCCCATCCTGAACAAACCCGTGATGAATCTGCTCGATGATTGTCATCGGGTCTTCACGACGGGGATTATCGCTCGTAATCAAGACACAATCGGCGATCCTCGCTGCCCGTCCCATCATCGGACGCTTGCTTTTGTCCCGATCTCCACCAGCTCCGAAAACGCAAATTAATCGCCCGCGTGTCACTCCCTTTAACAAACTCAACACCCGCTCCAACCCGTCCGCCGTGTGTGCATAATCCACAAAGCAATCAAAATCCTGTCCAGCAGCGACTCGTTCCAGTCGACCTGGGATCACTTTCAGTTTCGAAACCCCTTCACAAGCCCCTTCGAATGAGACCCCCGTGCTCACCGCCGAGGCAATCGCAGCCATCGCGTTTTCGACATTGTGTAGTCCGGGAATCGAAATCTCCGTCGAGACTCGTTCCCCTTGATACGTCACCACAAACCGCGACCCACTCACATCCGACGAGATTATCTTCGCTGATAGATCCGCAGAACACCCGACGCCATAGTCTCGAATGATAAAATCACGCGACGCACGATTCTGAATAATCTCACGCATCGCAGCAGTCCCCGCTCCGCCACTTTGTAACCATAATGTCGTAAACGGCTTGAGCAAATCTGCAATTCCGGCCTTTGCGTTCACATAATTCTCACTCGTCCCATGATAATCCATATGATCACAGGTCACGTTCGTCACCACAGCCGCATCCAGACCCATCCCGGCGTTGCGCCTCTGTTCAATCGCATGGCTGGAAAGCTCACTGACAATATGGCTGGCTCCCTGATCCACCAGCCTCTTCAAAAAATTTGCGACGTATGCACTTGGCGGCGACGTCAACCCACTCTCAACACGCTCAACGGAATCATCATATTCAATCGTCCCCAACAATCCCGATCGCTTCCCAACATGGTCCCAGATACTCCGCAAAAACCACGCTGTGGATGATTTCCCGTTCGTCCCCGTGATCCCGACACTGGTCAATTGCGAACTCGGCGCACCTGCCAGGGCATGACAAATCCGTGAAAACGCATCCCTCACCTTCGGAACAATCACCTGGGGATAAGGAATGTCCAACCGCTCTGACGTCAAAAACAATCGAGCTCCATGTCGAATCGCCTCGTCGACGTATCGTCGTCCACTATCCCGGGCACCATCAATACAGGCGAAAAGATCTCCAAGTTGACACTGATCACTTCGCTCACAGGCCGCTGTCAACATGAGATTTTCTGGGCCATCGATGGAGGCCAATGGCAACAGGACTCGAACCAGCAACGGGCGCGCCCCCGCTGATTCCACACGCCACGCATTCAAATTCGACAGGCTAACAGCGTCCATGCTGTCTCCTCGATTCAAAATAGAAACTCTGTTCCGGCCAAGGTGCACGTCTCAACCAAACAGCAAATCACCAGACTTCGTGCCTGATTTCTATGAAACCCCAGCATTTTGTGTCTATTTGAACTTTCGGTCAAGAGCGATTCTCTCACATTTCTCCACACTCTTCAGAGCATCCACAGACCTCGCACACTTGACGTCACCTCATAATATGCTGTGATGAATCAACAACGATTCACCACACGACGTTTTCTCTCTCGTGAAAGCTTTTCGACATGCCTGAACCTCAACTCCAGTCAACCTCTGAATACGATGCCATTCTCGTACTTTCCTTCGGCGGTCCGGAGAAAATGGACGATGTCATTCCGTTTCTTGAAAATGTTCTCCGCGGTCGAAATGTCCCACGCGAACGCATGCTCGAAGTTGCTCATCATTATGAACAGTTCGATGGTGTAAGCCCCATCAATCAACAAAATCGTGAACTCATCGACGCCCTCACAGTCGAACTACAGCGTGCAGGCATCAATCTCCCCATTTATTGGGGCAACCGAAACTGGCACCCGATGCTCAACGAGACTGTCCATCAAATGAAAGCCGACGGCATAAAAAAAGCCCTCACCTACGTCACGTCCGGTTATAGCTGCTATTCAGGCTGTCGTCAGTATCGTGAAAACATCATCGCCGCTCGCGAACACATCGGCCCCGACGCCCCCACCCTCGACAAAATCCGTGTCTTCTATAACCATCCAGATTTCATCGCCGCAAATGTTGAGCATATCCAGGCAGCAATCAATCAACTTCCTAACGACTTGCAATCAAACTGTCAGATCGCTTTTACGGCCCATAGTATTCCCGATAGCATGGCCAGCATTTCTGACTACGTCAAACAACTCTCCGAAACCGCCAGACTCATCGCCGAACAGCTTGAACTCCCCTCCACACGTTATCAACTCGTGTATCAAAGCCGCAGCGGGCGTCCTCAAGATCCCTGGCTTGAACCCGATATCCTCGACCACATCAATTCTCTACATGCACAATCCATTAATGCACTCGTCATCGCACCCATCGGCTTTCTTTCCGATCATATGGAGGTCTTGTTTGATCTGGATGTCGAAGCTAAGAATCTGTGTGATGATCTGCATATTCCCATGGCTCGTTCCAAAACCGTCGGCAACCATCCCTTCTTTATCTCCATGATTCGAGAACTGATTGAAGAACGTCTGGGGGTCCGCGAGCAGAAACGCGCCATCGGACAATTTGGCCCCAACCATGATGTCTGCCCGATGAATTGCTGCCCCGCACCCACTCGCCCCGCCGCACGGCCTCAGCCAACTCCACCCCAATAAACATTCACTCGCAGAAAACTAGAGATGTCCCCAACATCCACGACCCAAACAGAATCACCACACACATCCAATCGCTCACGTTTGAGCCATCGATATTCAAAAAACGTTTGGATGGAACGTGTCCCACGGAATACTGCATAAATTCTCAGCAAGCCGTCTGACAGGTTTTCATCGGGGCCGATTCATCAATCTGGAAGCCCATATCCTCGATCATCCGATGGTCTTCTTCAGGAAGCTGGCCTTTGGTCGTCAGATAATCGCTGACAAACAAAGAGTTCGCCGCATAGAGCCCCAGGCATTGCATCGATCGCAGATTCACTTCCCGTCCACCTGCAATTCTGATCTCGATGGCTGGATGAGCCAAACGCAATAAGCACAAGACCTTCAAACAATAACGTGGATTAAGTTCCTGAACTTCCTCCAGGGGAGTCCCTTCAATGGAATTCAAAAAGTTGACCGGGATCGATTCCACATTCAACGTTTTTAGTTCCATGATCACGTCAACAAGATCCGTCTTCGTTTCCCCCATCCCGACGATCAGTCCGCTGCACAGTTCCATACCGGCATTGGAAGCAGTTTTCAGGGTTTCAATGCGATCTTCGTACGTGTGCGTCGAGCAAATCGTTTCATAGAATTTTCGGCTCGTATTCAAATTATGATTAATTCGATCGACACCAGCTTCTTTCAAACGAGCCGCCTGTTGTTCATTCAATAATCCCAGACAACAACAAATATGTAAGCCCAACTCGTCTTTAATACGAGAAACAACTTTCGAAACGTGTTCGACTTCGCGATTGGTCGGCCCACGGCCACTGGCCACAATGCAATAAGTCCTGGCCTGATTGGCTTTGGCCTGTCGAGCCCCCTCCATCAGTCGCTCTTCATTGAGCCAGGCGTGTTTTTCAATCGGAGCCTCTGAAACAATCGACTGCGAACAATAACCACAATCTTCCGGGCATAAGCCGCTTTTGGCGTTCTTGAGCTGATACAGTTGCACCTTGTTGCCATGATAATGGCGTCGTATCTGATACACCGCTGCCAACAGATCGACAAGCTGATCATCAGGGCATTCCAACACCGACATCGCCTCTTCAGGCGTTAACTCATGACCGCTGAGAATAGAATGCGCTAACCCTTGCCAACAAGAAGCAGCCTGAGAAATCATATCACAACTTTACTGTTCAAAATGACTATGTAGAAAATCGCACGATCCGCCGAACACCCCTGTGTTCAGCCTTCAATAAGCCTGTCACGTAGCATGGCCTAAAGCACTCGACCTGTCAATTCAACAGCCTACAGGCCATTCACGATGGCGGCCTTTGATAAAGAACACAATTCAGCGCTTCTCGGGAATCTCTGCTGCTTTATTCCAGACATCATGATCCCCATCACTAAGATCCTTAAAAACGAGCGTCGAATCGTTCACAGAAACAAATTCATAAGGCAATTCGTTTCCCCATGTCTTTGTTATGTAGTCGAAGGATTTTTTCGGCGCCCCTTCAACCATATGAAAACTGATCTTCTTGCCATCACGTTCCCATCGACAGTTGATCTCCAGCTTCGTACATCCAATCACCATTTGAGCCAGCATGTCAGGAAACGAGACAAGTCGGGCTGTCTGATCTTCGTTAATCAGCAAATACCGGGGACCATGATAATCCATCGTCCAGACACCTGCGATTTTCGAGATCAAAGCATCATCATCTTTCTCAGCTTGAGGAGATGATTCAGCGCGGTTTTCAGCCATGTTCACTGGAGCAGCGTTAGAAACGTCTTCATCCCGAGTGTGACGAATCGACCCAAGTCCCGAGCCAACATAAACCAACGGAAAAATCGCCATCGATACCAGAATCGCCCACACCGCAGGCTTGGCCAGTCGAGTGGCCTTTGTGCCTTCTCGCAAAACAGCATCCGATTCTGATAAGACGTCATCCATGATTAAACCCTCTTCGGCTGGCAAT
Organism: Planctomycetaceae bacterium; assembly: GCA_041753175.1. Taxonomy (GTDB): domain Bacteria; phylum Planctomycetota; class Planctomycetia; order Planctomycetales; family Planctomycetaceae; genus SXPC01. Next base: position 4,114 of record JBGSVC010000002.1, on the reverse strand, counting down.
ACTGCAGACTGACCAAAACATCTCACGAGTAAATTATCTGGAAGCCGCCTCTTCAGACAGCTTTTCCTGATTCGCTGAAACCTCAGGATTCGGCGTAGTGTTCACTTCGATTTTTCCAGTGATCCAGTCAACCGCATTGGAAATGGACGCCAGAAACTCAGGCTTGGCCCAAGTCGTATCGTTATGACCAAGATTGTTGTAATAAATTTTTCCCTCGCCGTACAGGCGACACCAACTCACTGGGACATGGTAAGGCTTTTTGAGCGATGTCTTCGACATATCAAGACTCAGCAACACACGCACATTTTCAGGCTGCCAGTTGTGATACTGATAAATCTCTTCTGTCAGCGTATATTCTTTTCCGAATGGGGCAGATAGGGGATTATCAACGTCATGGCCGACAAGAGTAACGACCTCCCGACTACTCCACGGATGACCGTTAAACGACCCGCCAAGCATCTCCCAATACCAACGTCCCTGCTCATTTTTTTCGACATTCTGAGGATCATGAAAGCTATCCGACGCCGAGTGAATCGCAATAAACCCATGGCCCTTCTGTCGTAACCAGTCGTTGACAAAATAATGACTGGCTTCATCACTGACCGGTATCCACCCTTGTGTATAAAACATGACAATATCAAACGTCTCGAGATTCTCCGGCGTGAAATCAGCCTGCGCATCTTGAGAGCATACAATTTCATACTGATGTTGTTGGGCAAACTGTGTCATCACAATTTCAGCCGACGAAAGTTGTCCCGCTGCTCGTTTGACCGGCTGATGCGTAAAAATCGTCGACTGCGTCAAAAACAGGATTCGCGTTTTGGCCGAGGCGTCTTCTGATTTTGCCACCGGAGCTGACGACAAACAACTACTGCACACAATGAGCATTAATAAGAGGAGTCGAGACATCTTCATTTTCCTTTTAGCGGCATTCATTTAAGTCCTTAACACCTCTCGAATCACAACCCCAGACGTTTTCCTAGAAACATCCACAATCCTCCCAGATGAGGCATAAAGAGACAAGACCCAACGACGATCGACACGAGCGCTGCCATGAAAACCGCTGCTGCCGACACATCTTTAGCGATTTTTGCAGAACTTGCATACTCAGGACTCAACAAATCCACCGTCGCCTCGACAGCAGTATTGATCAACTCACTGATAAGTACCATCCCGATCGTCAACAGCAATACGGCCCATTCCAAAAAAGACCGCAAGACGACCACTCCCAATCCAATCACGACGGTCCCCACAACAACATGAATTCGCAGATTCTGTTGCGTACCAAACGCATACCGTAATCCTGCCATTGCATAGCCGAATGAGTTGATAAAGCGGACCAGATTCATTGAAAGATCTTCACAGAAAACTCGTTTTGACTTGCCATAATATGCCACAAAGTCCACACTCACAAGTCGAATAAAGATCTCTTCTACGGTTGAACAGACTTGTTATCGTTCAGGTAACGGCGAACCTCCGCGCGAGCCTCTTCGCTGAAAATCACTCACAGTTTGCCATCGATTGTCAAGGAACTCTCCATGATCTGAACATGATCAACCGACAATTCAAATAGCAGGCCTGATTTGTATCAACTCTGTATTACCTCCGAATATAAGTCCAAATTCGTTGCTCTCCAGGTTGTCACATGAGTCTTAATTTGTACCGTTCCCAATCACTAGGCAAACCGCATCACCAGCATCTTCTATCATGAGCCTATTGACGATGACCAGTCAACCTGAGCAACCTGACCGCGAAAACCAGACCCGCGTTTCCATCGTCATGCCCACATTTCAACAAGCCGGCTATCTACGTTCAGCAATTGATTCGGTGCTCCACCAACAAGGTGACTTTGACCTGGAACTGATCGTCATCGATGGAGGCTCGCATGACGAAACAGTCTCCATTCTGGAATCCTACGGCCCTCGCATCAAGTTTCTCAGCGAAAAAGACGAGGGTCAGGCCGATGCCATCAATAAAGGTCTCTTAATGACGACCGGGCAGATCATCGGCTGGCTCAATAGCGATGACCTCTATCAACCCGGATGTCTGGCACGCGTGGTCCATGAGTTTCAAACTCATCCACAAGCACTCTGGCTATACGGAAAAGTCAATATCATCGATGAGCAGGGCTCTGAGATTCGCCAATGGATCACCGCTTATAAAAACTGGCGCATGAAACCCTTCTCATATGCGCGATTGCTCAGTGAAAATTGGATTTCACAGATGGGAGTCTTTTGGAGATCAGACATTGGCCGACAAGCAGGGCACTTAAGAAAAGACCTCCACTACACCATGGATTATGATTACTGGCTTCGTCTGGGAAAGTTGTCTCCCGGACATTTCGTCGATGCCAATTTAGCCAGTTTTCGCTGGTATCCTGTCAGTAAGTCGGGCGATCATTTTCATCGACAGATGAAAGAAGATCTGGAGGTCGCCAAATCTCACGCCCAAAATCAGTATCACTGGCCATTGTGGCAGCATACCTTCAATCGTTGGAAAATCGTGACGATCTATCAGGTCTTAAGATTGTTTCAAACTCCCCGACATACCGGATCTTCAAAGAGATAAGCCTCACGTGAACTCAACTCCTTTTCGCACCCTCATTGTCATCCCCGCTTACAATGAAGAAGCATCCATCGGGCCAACCCTCTTAACACTGACGTCTCTGGATGAGAGCTATGAGATTGTCGTCGTTAATGATGGCTCACGTGATAAAACGACACATGAAGTACGAAAATTTCAGCAATCCCATCGACAACCCGCTGTGCATCTGGTGGAACTCCCCCGTAATCGAGGAATTGGTGCCGCCGTCCAGACGGGATATCTGTTTGCCGCTGAACGTGGAGGCTATGAATACGTCATTCAATTCGACGGCGACGGCCAACACGATGCCACTGCCATCCCCCGATTAGTCGCCGCGTGTCAGGAAAAAAATCTCGACCTCTGCGTCGGCTCACGCTTTCTCGAAGGTGGACACGACAACTGGCGCAGCACACTCACCCGTCGCATCGGCATCCGCTTCTTCGCCGCCCTCATCTCCTTCCTCAGCGGCATCAAAGTCACCGATCCTACCAGCGGGTTCCGCTGCGCCGGACCACGCGCCTGGCGTGCATTTGCCGATCGATATCCCGATGACTACCCCGAACCCGAAGCACTCTACTGGTGCGCTCGCAACAACTTAACCATCGGCGAAATCCCTGTCACCATGTACTCCCGCACCGCCGGAGAATCCTCCATCAAACTCGGTCGCGGCGTCTATTATATGTTCAAAGTAACCCTCGCCATTCTCATCGATCGCATCCGCAAACGAGAGAAACACCAACGATGACAAATTCACTCATCCTACTCGCCGCCGACTACATCCGACTCGATGCCGAAGTCCTCATGATGATCGGCTCCGCACTCGCCTTCCTCGTCACACTCAAATGGGTTCGCAGCCGGGAAATGCGTGAAAAATACGCCGTCATGTGGCTTCTCGTCGGCCTCCTCCTCCTCTTCTGCGGCGTCTTTCCCACTACCATCATGCGCTTCGCAGACCAGGCCAAACTCTCCTACCCCTCCGCCGTCCTCTTTATCGCCCTCGCGATCATCTATCTCTTCTCCCTCTCCGTCTCCCTCAGCCTCTCCCGACAATACCGCATCAACACCCGCCTCCTTCAGGAACTCGCCATCCTCAAATATCAACTCAAAGAACTCGACAAGAAAACCAACCCTAACCCAGACGGTGGCCCCCACTGATAGAAACACCTTCTCGCTCTCCCGAAACTCCGCGTCAACTATCAATACGAAATACTAAATCAGCAAGCCTTCAACGACCACCTCGCGAAAACCAACACCAGTCTCCACGAAGCCGTCCCCTTGCTCCTTCATCAAACCCACCATTGGATGTTAAGATTCCAGGAGTTAACGATGACCTCGGCATCTTGATCCAAAAGATCGCCGTATATGACTTCCAGTTTGCTCATTCGACGCTTACGTGGGGAAAGTCAGATATTTCGTGGGCACAGCGTCTACCAACCAAACACCGTTGGCTGACAGATAGAAGAGGTGTCCTTGTTGATACATCGCTGCAGAGTCGACCTGGAGAATGATTGGCTTGCCTCGTCTAGACCCT
>JBGSVC010000001.1:0-3322 GCA_041753175.1 Planctomycetaceae bacterium | reverse complement strand
GCTGGAGCAGGCACAGGCCAACTACGAGAAGGCGCTCGAGCTCAATCCTGGATTTGAACGTGCCCAACGAGGCCTGCAACAAATTCGGAATATGATTGCCAATAATAATCATACTGCCAGTCCGTTCGGGAGGCTGGTGGATGAGACAAAGATTCGGACCAAAAAAGAGCGTCGCAGCCTGAGAAAACTTTCAGAGATTGAACAGGCCGAAGACCGTCAGAAAATCGAAGAACTCTCGCATGCCACAGAAAAGACGGTCAAAGTCTTTCAAAAGCATTTGTCACACGACTTTATTCCTTCGTTGGCGAGTCTGGGCAAGGCGCTCCTCGATGGAGACCTTTCCGCAACAGGGATCTACACAACTGTTGAGCGTTATAAGAAGGTTGCTGAAACGCTACAAATTGAGTTTCGTCAACTTCGTCGCAGTGTCCTTGAACTGCGTGCCCATGAAGAGATCATGAACACTCCTGAACTGTTCGAACGATCCGACGCTTAAGAGCCTGCGCTGTCTGTGATCAGAAGTTTTCTTTGATTCTGGCGGCAGCCACTTCCGGCATGATGGTATTAATGTGGCAGCCGAATCCACATTCAAAGCCGGCCAGTCCATTGATGCGAGGGTAGACCTCAACGTGCCAATGATAAAACGGCACCTGTGTATTAACGAGCGGAGCGGTATGCAGGCAATAGTTGTAGGCAACGCCGGGGACCAGTTTTTCCAGCGCCGTTAAGCAGCCTTTGAGTAACCCGGCAAGTTCCCTTAAGGCGAGATCACTGGCGTCGGCAAAATGTGACTGACGAGGCCGGGAGATCAGATGCATCTCATAGGCAAAGCGGCTGGCATACGGACAAATGACCGTGAACTTCTCTGTCGAGGTGATCACACGCTGGCCTGCATCGAGTTCAGAGGCGAGGTGCTGTTCAAACCAGTTTTGATTGATTGCGCGGCCGCGTTGTTTCCAGTCGAGGGAACAGGCGCTGAACTCTTCCTCCAGCATTGGGGGGACGAATTCCAATCCCATTAGTTGAGAATGAACATGAGGCAGCGACGCGCCGGCGGCGAGACCTTCATTTTTGAAAATGGCAATCGATTGAAATCGAGCGTCGTCACAGAGCATCTTCATGCGTTCGCGATAAGCCGTCCAGACGAGAGTGATCTCTTCGATTGTCAGTTGGGAAAACGATTTTTCGAAGCGAGGCGATTCAATGACAACTTCATGCAGCCCCTGAGCAGATTGCTGAGAATCAGTTTTCAGGATTGAATTGGCTTGATGACCCAAGGCGGGGAAGCGGTTGGGAATGACACGCACATGCCAGCCGATGTCGTTGGGTGTTGATGCAGAGTCGCGGAGTGCAAAGACTTCAGGGGGAGTTTGCGACTCCTGACCTTCGGCGAACGGATCGTCAACAGGGTCGAACATCTGGACGGGATTGAGAGCCAGTCGGATCGGGCGGTGACCCCGGGCGGGGGCATAAATGACCCAGCGACCCGTAAGTAGATCACGCCTCATGACAGGTGCCGTTGTCATCTGGATCAACTTTGGCTCATTCAGACTTGAGAACGGATATCGGTATGAGTGGTGCTGTTGGTGGATGTCGGCGGAGGAGAAGACATCACGTCGAGAGGAGCCGATTTTGATTCTGGCTCGGATGGCGCGACGGACGTTTGAACGGGGCGGATTTTTTCGATCGCCCTGGAATAAACATCGATGTATTGGCCTGCACTTTTATTCCACGACCAGTCAGCCGACATGCCATTGGTGACGATGTGTTTCCAGGTCGATTGATCGCGGAAATAGCGGATTGCTTCCTGGATCGTAAAGAGGAAGGCGTTGCCGGTGTAGTGATCGAAGGAAAATCCGTTGGCAGTATGGCTGGTGAGTGTGGCGGTGCTGACATTGACAACCGAATCCGCCAATCCACCGACGCGATGAACAATCGGAACGGTACCGTAAATCATGGAATACATCTGATTCAAGCCACACGGTTCAAAGCGACTGGGCATTAGGAACATGTCTGAACCGGCTTCAATTTTGTGAGCGACTTCCTCGCTGAATCCGATGTAGGTGGCGACTTTATCTGGGAAACGATCTGCCAGTTCTTCGGTGAAACGTTCATAGCGTTGGTCGCCGGTGCCCAGGAAGACAATTTGAATATCCATCTTCATCAGTTCTTCGTAGGTCTCGATGATCAGATCAAAACCTTTTTGATCTGTCATACGCGAGATCATGCCGAAGACGGGGACATCGTCTCGGACAGGAAGTTTCATCTCTTCCTGAAGATCGGCTTTGCAGGCGGGCTTGCCTTCCTTGATGCTGGTGAGGCTGTAATTGGATTCGATGAGCCAGTCTGTCGCCGGGTTCCAGTCGGCATGGGAAACGCCGTTGAGAATACCTGTCAGAGATTCACGTCGGTTTCGCAGAACCGTTTCCAGGCCGCAGCCGTATTCGGGAGTCTGGATTTCGCGGGCATATGTGGGGCTGACGGTGGTGATCATGTCAGCGAAAACAATTCCCGATTTGAGCAGGTTGAGTTCACCATAAAACTCCATCTGTTTCCAGTTGAAGTATTTCCAGTCCAGCCCTGTCAAAGGCATATCCCAATGCCAGAAGCGCCCCTGGTAGTTGATATTGTGGATAGTTTGAACGCTCGCGACGCCGGCAAATTTGGGTTCCTGTCGGAGTTCTTCACTGACCAGAACAGGCACTAAACCGGTCTGCCAGTCGTTGGCATGGATGATATCAGGAGGCGTGGTGAATTGACGGGCCAATTCAATGACAGCCCGGCTAAAAAAGACGAAGCGTTCGCAGTTGTCTTCGTAGTCGCAGCCATCCTGCAAATAAAGTTGCGGGCGATCGAAATAATCGGGTTGATCAATCAACACCACCGACAGAGAGGTTTCGAGCATTTTAGCCGAAAGGAAACGTCCAGTCTGAGTCTTTTTCCCCATCTTGACGGCAAAGGGATGACCATAAGGCTGGATCTTATAGCGGCTGTTGTGACCTTGTGGCATGACCTGAGGGTAGTGAGGCAGGACGAGAGTGACTTCATGTCCGGCGTTGGCCAACGCTTCCGAAAGACTGGTTGCAACGTCTGCCAAACCACCGGTTTTTGCAAAAGGGACAGCCTCCGAGGATGCCAAGATAATATTCATATAAGTCTGATCCTGTGTTGAACAGATCGTTGCTGATCAGCCGAATGAGATGACGGCTGTTGATCCGAAGTGTGTTGAGGGGAGGCAAAATCCAGAGTCAATTCACGACCGGAGACGGCCTTGAGAAGTTGGCGATCAAGGTGTTAACGAGACGTTTGTTGTCAAGTCAAA